>CALXZT010000033.1 GCA_944393315.1 uncultured Clostridia bacterium | reverse complement strand
GGGGACATAATACAATAAAATCTATATTAACAAATAAAGTATATACAGGAGATTTAATACAACATAAAGGTGAGATGATAAGTTATAAAGTAAAAAAATATAGGTTACTTCCAAAATCAGAATATCTAATAAAGGAAAATGCTCATGAAGCAATAATTGATAAAAAGACATTTGAATTGGCACAAGATATCTTAAAGAGAAAAGCACATAATATTCATAGGAAAGAAAATACAGAACATCTATTAGCAGGTCTGTTATATTGTCCAATATGTCATAATAAATATACATTTCAGAAACAAAGTGGATTAAAAGATGATATGGTTGCAATTTGTAGTATGTATAATAGATATGGAAAAGATTATTGTACAAGAAGAGCAATAAGAGAAAGTGTTTTGAATAAATTTGTAGTAGAAGATTTAAGAAAAAATTTGACTGAGAAAATAGATAAGGAAAAGTTGATAAATTCAATTGATAAAAGCAGTATAAATATAGAAAAAAAGAAGATAGAAAAAAGAATTACAGACAATAAAAAAAGGATTAATGAAATTAACAAAATACTAAAAACTGCTTATGAAGATAGAGTAAATGGAATAATAGATACAAAGGAATTTATTACATATTCAGAAAGTTATAAAAAAGAGCAAGAAGAGTTAATACAAAAAACGGAAAATTTAAATCTAAAATTACAAGACTATGAAAATACAAAAGAAAAAGAGCTAATAAGATACATAAAAGAAATTGTAAGTTTTGAAAATATAGATAGAAATATAATTTTAAATTTAATAGATAGAATCGAAATAATGGACAAGAATAATATCAAAATTAATTATAAATTTGCTGTCTAAAAACAATATATAATAATTTGAAAAAGTTTTGATTGAAAGTAATTGAGTTAGAATTTATTAATAAATTTTGTAGAAAATGTTCACGTCGAGCTTTAGCTCGGACTAAGTGAAAGGGTGTCACAAAATTTGTTTAGAAATTCTTCGAAAATTAGCTTGAACAATAAACTTTTTCAAATTATTATTATATTTGTTTCGTATCTATCACAAAAGAAATTGTGCATGGTCAGCAGATGATATAGATGACATACTAGAAACATTAAAAAGTAATGAAGTAAAAATAACTTTTTTCATGGTAGGAGAGTGGGTAGACAAAAACCCAGAAGCCGTAAAGAGGATATATGAAGAAGGTCATGAAATAGGAAACCATAGTAACAGTCATCCACATGTAAACAATTTATCATATGAAGAAAACTTAGCAGAAATTGAAAAATGTTCACAAAAAATAGAACAGATAACAGGTAAGAAGCCAACATTATATAGAGCACCATATGGAGAATACAATGATACAGTAGTAAAAGTAGGTTTTGAAAACGAATACTATGTAATACAATGGAATAAAGATACATTAGATTATCAAGCACTAACAGGAGAACAAATGTGGAAAAGAATAGGAAATAATTTACAAAATGGTGATATAATTTTAAGTCACAATGGAACAGCACATACATCAGATAGTTTAGATATGTTAATTAAAAATATCAAAGAAAAAGGCTTTCAAATTGTGAAGGTATCAGACTTAATCTACAAAGAAAATTATGATATAAACAGTAATGGAACACAAATAAAAAAATAATAATATGATATTTTATAAAATAAAAATAAGAATAAATAATAGAAACATCGGTAACACTAAATGCAAAACAATAAGGTGGTAAAAATGTCTATTATAGGTATAATTGCAAGCCAAAGGCAAACTAATCAGATAAAAAAAGAAATAGAAAAACAAAATATAAAAGTAGAAATAGTTTGTATAAATAGCAGAAGTATAGAAAATGTGAAAAATATCAAATTTGAAATATTAATTATACAAGACTCACTAGAAAAATTAAAAGAGAAACAAGAACATATTAGGAAAATGCTCATAGAGGCAAAATATGTACTTCTAAATACAGACCAAAGTATAAAAGAAGAAATTTTTAAAGATATAGATATAAAGATATTAACTTACGGATTGAAGCGAAAAGCTACTATTACGCTTTCTAGCATAGAAGAAAGTCAAGTAATAATAAGTATACAAAGAGCCTTTAAAAACCTAGAAGGAAAAATAATTGAACAACAAGAAATTCCAATAGAAGTAATTAAAAAAAGTACAAAAAATTTATATAATTGTTTAATAAAAATAGCCATAATTAAATTTTCTAATGTTAAAAACCGCTAAAAAAGGCAAAAATTAGAAAACTTTTTAGAAAAAATTAACTTTTTATGTAGACAAAAACAAAAAAATGAGTTATAATAAGAAAGTAGAAAATTTTAGAAAAAATTTTAAATACACACAAGAATATAAAAATAAAGGGAGGAAAAAAAATTGGATACAAATTATTTAGAAAACAACTATTTAACATTAGTTGGGAAAGTAACTGGAGAAAAAAAATTCAGTCATGAAATATATGGAGAAAGATTTTTTACATTTAATTTATCAATACCACGCTTAAGTGGAAACTCAGATGTGATACCTGTAACAACATCAGAAAGATTAATAACTGATGAAATGCTAACAGAAGGTAACAAATTACTCATAAAAGGTCAATTTAGATCTTACAACAGCTATGAAAACGAAAAAAATAAATTAGTTTTAACAGTATTTGCAAAAGACGTTCAAGAAGTAAAAGATAATGAAAATTCTGAAGAAAATGAAATTACAAAAAAAGAAATGACAACAAATGAAGTTGTATTAATAGGATATGTATGTAAAAAGCCTATATATAGACAAACACCATTTGGAAGAGAAATAGCAGACCTATTATTAGCAGTAAATAGAGCATATAATAAATCAGATTATATACCAACAATAGCTTGGGGAAGAAATGCAAGATTCTGCCAAAACTTAGAAGTAGGAACTCAAGTAAAAATAGTCGGAAGAGTTCAATCAAGAATGTATGAGAAAAAACATGAAGATGGAACAGTAGAGCAAAAAGTAGCTTATGAAGTTTCAATATGTAGTCTAGAACTAATCGAACAAGCAGGGGATGAGCAAGAATTAATTCAAGCAACAGAAAGCACAAATCAAGAAGCGGTTTAAATCAAGAAAATTAGCTTAATATTTTTATTCCCTCAAACTTTAGATTTAGATTGAAACAATAAAATCTTGAAATAAATAATAATTATAGTTTTTTATAATATAAATGAAAAAGGCAGGTCTAAAAATCTGCCGTTTTTTCTTTTTAATATCTAGTAACTTATTATTTACTATGATATAATTCCGTAAGAGAGGAAGGAATACAAATGAGGGAAAAAATTAAAAATAGTATATTAATAATTCTAATAATACTATTTTGCATGTCCATATCACCAATAACAATGCAAAATGATACCTATTATTCAATTGCAATAGGAGAACATATATTAGAAAATGGAATAGATATGCAAGATCCGTTTTCTTGGCATGAAAGTTTACCATACACATATCCTCATTGGGCTTATGATGTGGCTACCTATTTAGTTTATTTTGTAGGACAATGCATAAATGGAGAAATGGGGGCTTTTTTTGCAATATATTTAGTTACAGCTATATTATCTGGTATTTTAGGAGTAACATTATATAAAGTGAATAAAAAAATATCTAAAAACACAATAATATCTTTTGTAATCACATTAGCAGTTATATATTCCATAAGAGGATATATTGCAGCAAGAGCGCAATTAGTTACATTTATCTTATTTATAATGGAAATATATTTTATAGAAATGTTTTTACAACATCCAAAAAAAAGATATATAATTGGATTAATTAGCATTCCAATATTAATTGCAAATTTACATGCAGCAGTGTGGTGGTTTTACTTTGTATTATATCTACCATATATTGCAGAATATATACTAGCTAAGATATCAAAAAATAAAGATAAAATTATTTTAACTAGGATTCAAATCACAGAGAACAAGAATATAAAATATTTAATATTAATAATGATAATTTGCTTATTTACAGGATTACTAACACCAATTGGAAGTACACCATACACTTATTTAATAAAAACAATGCAGGGAAATACAACACAAAATATTAATGAACACTTACCAATGACATTAATGCAACATGTAGAAGTAATTATTGCTTTAGGAATTATATTAAGTATTTTCATTTGTACTAAAACGAAAATAAAATTGAGCGACCTATTTATGCTATTAGGCTTAATATTTTTAATGTTTTATTCAAGAAGGCAACTAAGTTTATTCTTTTTAATAGGATGTATTATAATAAATAAAATGTTAGTTGAAGTATTAGAAAATTATAAAGAAAACGGAATAAAAATATTAGAACATATACTACTTAGTAAAATTGGTTTAGCCTTAATTTCACTTTTAGTAGTTATTTTAAGTGTATATTTCATTGTTCAAAAAGAAGGAGACCAATTTGTAAGTAAAACAAATTATCCAGTAGAGGCAAGTGAATATATTTTAGAAAATTTGAATTTAAACGAAATTAAATTATTTAATGAGTATAATTATGGAAGTTATTTATTATATAAAGGAATACCAGTATTTATTGATTCAAGAGCAGATTTATATTCACCAGAATTTAATTCTCTTACGGGGAAAGCAAATGGTGGAATAGATATCTTTACGGATTTTATAAATGCTTCATACATTAATGAATTTTATGAAGATATTTTTAAAAAATATGGTATAACACATGTAATATTATATAAAAATTCAAAAATAAATCTAATCATTAGCAAAACTAATGATGAAAAATATAATTGTTTATATGAAGATAAAAATTTTATAATATATGAAATAAAAAAAGAACCAACAAATTCAATAGAGGAAAGCGAGTAAGCAAAATAAAAATGAAACAATATAAAATAAATAATAATGAAACTGGAAAAAGAGTAGATGCGTATATATCTAGTGTAGAAAATGAAATCTCAAGAACAGCAATACAAAGACTTATTGAAGAAGGGATAATTACAGTTAATGGAAAGAAAGTAAAAGTTTCATATAAAGTTCAAGAAAATGATATAGTAGAAATTAGAGAAAGCAAGCCTAAGGAAATAGAGTTAAAAGCTGAAAAAATCCCTATAGAAGTAATCTATGAGGATGAAGATATAATAGTAGTTAATAAGCCTAAAGGATTAGTAGTGCATCCAGCAGTGGGAAATCCAGATGGAACACTAGTAAATGCTATAATGGACATATGCAAAGATACTCTTTCTGGAATAGGAGGAAAAATCAGACCAGGAATTGTTCATAGACTAGATAAAGATACTTCTGGAATATTAATAGTAGCTAAAAATGATTTATCACATATTAATATAAGCAATCAAATTAAAAATCATGAGGTGGAAAAAACCTATATTGCACTTGTAAGGGGAAATGTTAGAGAAAATGAAGCAACAATAAATATGCCTATAGGACGAAGCACAAAAGATAGGAAAAAGATGGAGGTTAGAAAAAATGGTAAAGATGCAATTACTCATTTTAAAGTTTTAAAAAGATATGAAAAGTATACACTGCTAGAAATCAAAATCGAAACAGGAAGAACACATCAAATTAGAGTACATTTATCACATATTGGATATCCCGTAGTAGGTGATTACACATATTCAAATGGAAAAAATGATTTTAATGTTGAAGGACAAATGTTACATGCAAAAAAAATAAAATTTAAACATCCTAATACAAATAAAGTAATGGAGTTAGAGGCAAAACTGCCAGAATATTTTGAAAAAATCATTGATAAATTAAATCAAAAGGAGATAAAAAGTGGAGGAAATTAGACTTCAAAAATATTTAGCAAATAGTGGAATAGCTTCAAGAAGAAAAAGTGAAGAATATATCTTAGATGGAAAAGTGAAAGTCAATGGGAAAGTAGTTACAGAACTTGGAACAAAAATTATACCAATAAAAGACGAAGTTGAGTTTGAAGGAAAAAAAGTAAATAATAAACAAAAGCTAGTTTATATTTTGCTTAATAAGCCAATAGGATATGTGACAACAACAAAAGACCAATTTGGAAGAGACAATGTATTAGATTTAGTAAAAGTAAAAGAAAGAATAGTACCGGTTGGAAGGTTAGACATGTATACTTCAGGAGCTCTAATACTTACTAATGATGGCAATTTTGTATATAAAGTTACACATCCAAAGCACGAAATAAGTAAGACATATAATGCAACTTTAAAAGGAATTATAACAAATGAGGAAATATTGAAACTTCAAAAAGGTATTGATATAGGGGGATATGTTACAAAGCCTGCAAAAGTAAGAATATTAAAAACAGATAAAGAAAAGCAAATCTCAAGAGTAGAAATTGTAATACACGAAGGTAAAAATAGACAAGTAAGAAAAATGTGTGAAGCGGTTGGCAGAAAAGTTTTAGCACTACATAGAAGTAAAATTGGAGATATTTCTGTGAAAGATATTCCTCAAGGAAAATGGAGAAATTTAAAAAGTGAAGAAATTAAAAAATTATTAATCACAAGTTGTAGCTATTCAGAAGTATAAATTGTATATTTCTTAAAAATTTTTTTAAACCTTGCTAAATTATTTAAAAAACTATATAATTAGTTTATAACTTAAGAAAAGGAGATAACAAATGAAAAAAGATAAGATTACAAAAGAAAACATGTATGAAGGACAAATTCTAAATGGCACTGTGAAAAATATAAAACCCTATGGTGCCTTTATAAAATTAGAAAATGGTATAACAGGTTTAGCTTATATAGAGGATTTATCAGTAGCAAGAATAAAATCGCCAGAAGAAAGGCTAAAAATTGGACAAAATTTGCAAATTATGGTAAAATCTATAGATAGAAAGCAAAATAGAGTTATGCTGACATATAAAGAATTACTTGGAACATGGGAAGAAAACGCTCAGAAATTTAGAGAAGGAACAATTACAAAAGGAATCGTAAGAGAAACAGAAAAAAATAAAAATGGAATTTTTATTGAATTAACACCTAACTTAGTTGGAATGGCAGAATATGCCGAAGATTTGGAATATGGGCAAGAAGTAAATGTATATATCAAAAAAATTGTACCAGAAAGAAAAAAAATTAAATTATTAATAGAAAAATAGGAGGTATGAAAATGGTTGAAGATAACCAAATTAAAGCAGATGTATCACCTTTTGCAATTAGAGAAGGTGAAATAAAAGTATTTGATGGAAAAGATGGTTATGTATCTATGAATCAAATAGTACATAAAATCAATTTAGGACACATAACGGATATTCATTTTCAAATATTAGAACTAGTAAATGAATTCGAGTTTGTAACTTCAAGACAATTATATCAGTTACTAGAGATTAAAGGAATTGATGCTAAATCACAAGATAAATTAAATAATAAGTTAGAGCAACTTATAAAATCTAAAATATTAACGAGATATTATTTTAATTCAGATGAAGGCAAAGGAATATATAGAGTATATTCACTAGAAAAAATGGGGAAATACCTTTTAGAGACCAAAGAGATAGAATGTAAATGGCAACCATCTGATAATACAAAACCAGTTGCAATGGTGAAGAAAAGATTAGCCGGAAATCAAGTAATTATTGCGTATTTGCGTAAAGTTAAAGCTTTTGATTCATATGTTGTAAAACCGGCATTTAGGGCTAAAATAACAGGAAAGAACTTCAAAACAGCGGGTGGAAGTGTAAAACTAACCAAAAATAATAAATCAATTCAATTCGTATTTGAAGTTATAAGAAGGGAAAAAGACTGGGAGAAAAAGCTAGTAGATAAGATGAAAATGTACAAAGAATTCTATGATAATTTTGAACCAGGAGATTCAGGATTTAATACTCTGCCTCAATTAATAATTGTTTGTGAAGATGATAGACATACGGCAGAAGTATTTAGAGAAATTATTAAAAATAAATTAGAAATATCAAGTATAAAGTTATATTTTACTACTGATTTGAGACAAAATGAAGAGAGTTTGACAAACACATTAATAGAATTTAAATTAGATCCAAACACAAATAAATATAAAGTAGAAAATGTAGAGTTAAAACTACTAGAAATGTAAAAAAAGGTCATTTTATAAAATATTACATTCTTGCAATATTTTATGAAATGGCCTTATTACTTTTTATATAAATATTGCCAATAAATTTTTTATATGATATTATAATTATTGGTAAAATAGTACAAAATAATATTAATAGGAGGAAGTATATATGAAGTTTCAAGAATGGGAAGGATTCAAAACAGGAGATTGGACAGAAGAAATAAATGTAAGAGATTTTATACAAAAAAACTACACACCATATGAAGGAGATTCTTCATTTTTAAAAGAACCAACAGAAAAAACAAAAAAGTTATGGGAAGAAGTATTAGAGTTATATAAAAAAGAAAAAGAATCAGAAGGTGGAGTTTTAGATATAGATACAAAAACAATATCAAGAGTAGCAAGTCATGAAGCAGGCTATATTGACAAAGACTTAGAAGAAATAGTTGGATTACAAACTGATGCTCCTTTAAAAAGGGCAATAATGCCATTTGGAGGAATAAAAATAGTAGAAAAATCATGTGCAGCATATGGCAGACAAGTAGATGAAGATGTAGACAAAATATTTACATCAGGAATACGTAAAACACATAATGATGGAGTATTTAGTGTATATACACCGGACATAAGAGCAGCTAGAAGCTCACATTTAATAACAGGATTACCAGATGGATATGGTAGAGGAAGAATAATTGGAGACTACAGAAGAGTAGCACTTTATGGAGTAGATTATTTAATAGAAGAAAAACAAGAAGAATTAGATGTACTAAATGTAGATGACTTTACAGAAGAAATTATAAGAGAAAGAGAAGAAATATCGGAACAAATAGGAGCACTAAAATCATTAAAAGTAATGGCAAATAAATATGGTTTCGACATTTCAAAGCCAGCAACTAACTCAAAAGAAGCTGTTCAATGGTTATACTTTGGATATTTAGGAGCAATCAAAGATCAAAATGGTGCAGCAATGAGTTTAGGAAGAACATCAACATTTTTAGATATTTACTTTGAAAGAGATTTAAAAAATGGAACAATTACAGAAGAAGAAGTACAAGAATTAATGGATCATTTTGTTATGAAATTAAGATTAGTAAGGTTTTTACGTACACCAGAATACAACGAACTATTTAGTGGAGATCCTGTATGGGTAACTGAAAGTATTGGTGGAATGGGAATCGATGGAAGAACCCTAGTTACCAAAAATTCATTTAGAGTACTTCATACTCTAATAAATTTAGGACCAGCGCCAGAACCAAACTTAACAGTATTATGGTCAACACGATTACCACGTGGATTTAAAGAATTTGCTACACAAATCTCTACAAAAACATCATCAATACAATATGAAAATGATGATTTAATGAGAGTAACATTAGGAGACGACTACGGAATAGCTTGTTGCGTATCACCTATGAAAATAGGAAAACAAATGCAATTCTTTGGAGCAAGAGCAAACTTAGCAAAAACATTATTATATGCAATAAATGGCGGAAGAGATGAAGTATCAGGAAAACAAGTAGCACCAAAATTTGAACCAATAACATCTGAATATTTAGATTACAATGAGGTAATGCAAAAATTTGATCAAATGATGGATTATGTTGCAAAAATTTATATAAAAGCATTAAATGCAATCCACTATATGCATGATAAATATGCATATGAAGCATTAGAGATGGCATTACATGATAGAGAGGTAATACGTACAATGGCATGTGGAATAGCTGGATTATCTGTTGTAGCAGATTCACTTTCAGCTATAAAATATGCAAAAGTAAAAACAATAAGAAATCAAGATGGACTAGTAGTAGATTATCAAATAGAAGGTGATTTTCCAAGATACGGAAATGATGATGATAGAGTAGATAAATTGGCAGTTCAAATAGTAAAGAAATTTATAAACAAACTAAGAAGATATCCAACATATAGACGTTCAAAACACACATTATCAATATTAACGATAACTTCAAATGTAGTATATGGAAAAGCAACTGGCAATACACCAGACGGAAGAAAAGCAGGAGAACCTTTTGGACCAGGAGCAAACCCACTACATGGAAGAGATAAAAATGGTGCTTTAGCAGTAATGAACACAATTTCAAAATTACCATTTACTGAGGCTGAAGATGGAATATCATTTACATTTGCAATAACACCAAACACATTAGGAAAAGAGGAACAAGAAAAAATAAATAATTTAGTAAGTATGTTAGACGGATATTTTGCACAAGAAGCACATCATATAAATGTAAATGTATTTGACAGAGCATTATTAGAAGATGCAATGGAACATCCAGAAAAATATCCTCAACTTACAATACGTGTCTCAGGATATGCTGTAAACTTTACAAAATTAACAAGAGAACAACAATTAGATGTAATAAACAGAACGATTCATGAAAGAATATAATGAAAAACGAAGGAACAGAAAATGGAAGAACAAACAGATTTAAGATATTATGCAAAAGTACATTCTTTTGAGTCCTTAGGGACAGTGGATGGACCAGGAATAAGATTTGTAATATTTTTGCAAGGATGTCATCTAAAATGTAAGTATTGTCATAACAGAGATACTTGGGATATAAATGGTGGTTCATACAAATCGTTAGATGAAATATTTGAAAAAATTATAAGATATGAAGCATATTTTAATAGTTCACATGGTGGAGTAACAGTTACGGGTGGAGAACCTTTATTGCAAGTAAAATTTTTGATTGAACTATTTAAAAAATTGAAAAAAGAAGGAATACACACTTGTATAGACACATCTGGGATTATAAATTTAACAGAAGATATAAAAGAAGTATTGAAGCTAACTGATTTAGTATTATTAGATATAAAACATATAGATAGTGAAAAGTGTAAAGATTTAACAGGATATTCAAATAAAAGAGAACTAGAATTTGCAAGATATTTAAGCGAAAATGGAATACCTATGTGGATTAGGCAAGTAATTATTCCAGAAATAACTGATAGCGAAAGAGATATTGTGAGTTTAAGGGAATTTATTAAAACTCTAAAAACTGTTGAAAAAATAGAGTTTTTACCATATCATACAGCTGGAAAATATAAATGGACAGAACTTGGAAAAAAATATGAATTGGAAAATATAAGGGAAGCAACTAAAGAGGACATAGTGAGAGTAAAAAAGATTTTCAATAAATAAGAAACAGGCTGAGTTTTTTCTCTGCCTGTTTCTTCTGGTGTGAGAGGCGATGAAAATTTTGATAAATTTTATTAAAAATTTTCTACTCTACTCGCTTGGTATGAGATGGTAGAAACACACTAGGGTTTATCATTTACCCAATCTATTTGTATGGCTATTTATTTTCCATGTTTTTTCCAAAACGTTTAATTTTTTTAGTGGTAGTTTTTTCAAATTCCTCATCTCTAATAATAAAGCTTTTAATATGTTTATAATTAGGAAGTTTACTATTTACACTTTGAACCGCATCAGAAATCATTTTGAAAATTTCCTCTTTTGTAGGGACACTTCCCTTTAAAGTTTCTTTCATAGCTTCAATATTAGGAAAAATTTGAGCGTTAACATATGTTTCATCATCATCATCTTTATGAATTCCAGAAACTAAAGATTCCGAAATAAGAGGATTATCATTTAAATAATATTCAACCTCTTCAGGGTATATATTTTTACCATTTTTAGTTACAATAACACTTTTACATCTACCAGTAATATATAAATATCCATTAGAATCTATTTTCCCTAAGTCGCCAGTATGAAACCATCCATCTACTAAGACTTTATTTGTTTCTTCTGGATTATTGTAATATCCAAGCATAACATTTGGACCTTTAACAATTATTTCTCCAATGCCTTCATCATTAGGAGAATCTATTTTATATTCAACATTAGGAATAGGAAGACCACAAGAATCACTTTTCCAGAAATAATCTGTATTTCCAGCAACTAAAGGAGAACATTCAGTTAAACCATATCCTTGAAGTGTACGCAACCCTAAATCTTCAAAATCATCTATAATAGCAGGATTCATGGCAGCAGCACCAACAATAAAGACTCTGAGTCTTCCACCAAGAGAGTTTTTTACTTTTGATTTAACAATAGGTTTCATATAAAAAGGCAAATTAGAAAAGGGATTTTCATTTTTCTTTTGATATTTTTCAGGAATACCCTTATTAATGCTATTTATTATTTTCTCATGCATATTCTCTAAAAGCAAAGGAACACAAAGCACGACTGAAGGATGATATTCATTAATATTGTTTGTTATATAGCGCAATCCATCACAAAACGCAATGCTTGCTCCACCATAAAGAGGTAATAAAAAGCCAATTGTACATTCATATGTATGATGAATAGGTAGAATAGATAAAAAAAGATCACTTCTTCTAACTTTTACAATACCATAAATTGAAAGTATATTTGAGCAAATATTTCTATGTGATAAGCACACAGCTTTTGCATTTCCCGTTGTACCAGAAGTAAATAACAAAATTTTCATTTCATCAGGATTTACTTTAATTTCTTCAAAATCCGTATTACCAGATTTAACTAAACTCTCTCCATAGTTGAATGCTAAATTAAAACTCAAAAATTCGTTATTTTTTTCTAAATCAAATTTTATAAATAATGTATTCTTATTATTAATTGTTTCTTTAAGAGAATATATAGAATCTAACATTTTATCATCACCCAAAATAACTGAAGCCTCAGAAACATTCATAAAATTAACTACATCTTCAGAGTGAAGCTCTTTATCAATTGGAACAACTATACCTACAATAGATGAAGCTAAATAGGAAATAGCCCATTTATAGCTGTTTTTACCTATAACACAAATACGTTTACCAGTTAATCCTTTACTTATTAAAAAAGTTCCAAGTGCAATTACATCATTCTTAAGTTTTTCATAAGTTACACTATATATTTCTTTATCCTTATTTTTTAATTTGAAAGCAGTTCTATCTTTAAATAAGCTTGCTCCCCTATATAAAAGTTCTTTAAAATTTGTTACATCATCTGTTTTATGATATTTCTTTTTTAATTTCTCATATACAGGTAAATCTGATTTCATTTTAACCTCCACATAACACTTTACATATGCGCAAAGTTTTTAAATTAATTATACTATTCATTTTATTTAATATATAACAAAAAACAAATTTAATCAAGTAGTTAAGAAAAACAAACAAAATGATTTAAACCCTAAAGAGAAGGCTAAGATTTAAGTTCGAATTTATTAGAATAATTTAGCTTTATACATTTTAGTTTTGAATATTTATATAAAGAATAGTTAATACTAGATTAAATGAATTAAGACATTTGAAAAAATAAGAAAAGAGGTAAAACAGTATGATTAATTTAATAAAAGAAACTGGAGAAAATCTTCAACCAGAAAAATATGAGACCTGTTATAAACTAGTAAAAGATAATCAACCACTTGGATTTGGAACAATAAATAAAGATAAAGAAAATGCACTATTTATTTTTATAAATAAAGAACAAAGAGGAAATGGATACGGAAAAATTCTATTTTCAAAAATGTTAGAAGAAACAAAAAAGATGGGATATGATAAAGTAAAAATAACATTTTCAAGAAAAAATGAGCCAATGTTAAAAATAGCAACTGATAATGGAGGACAACAAACTTCATTTGATGAAGACAGTGTAAAATATGTATTTCCATTAAAGTAAAATGAAAATATACTTATAATAGTACAAAAAGGTGAATTGTAAAAGTAAAATATAGTTTGTAAAACTAACGTCAAGTGTAAGATTAATGGCTAAAAATCAAGACTTTT
>CALXZT010000032.1 GCA_944393315.1 uncultured Clostridia bacterium | reverse complement strand
GTTTTAAATATTTTTCTTATATTTATATTAAAATAAATCTATGCACGAATTTTACACGAATTGGGTCACAAACTTGTTCTTATCAAAAACAGGTCTCTTAATTCTAAAAGATCTGTTTTTGAACTTTATGAAACTAATACTTTTAATAAATCATTTGGAGTCTTTTCCAAATTTGAAATAGGCTGTGTTTCCCAGACAAAGGACTCCATTTAATGGCCATCCATATATCCGGAAACATTTTAATTCTGTTTTGGATCCATTTTCGAATTGTGTTAGCGTGGCATAGCCACGAGAACTAATTTTATATTTTAACCTAATATAGCTAGTCTTTGTTTGTTCAATTTTCTCTGCTATAATACTTGTATCGGTGTTAATCCGACATGTCCATCCATTTCCCGAAACATCTCTTTCCATAAATTTATTTGGTCTTTCGCCTTGGTATGAAACAAACTTCAGATTTTCAATTTTAATTCTCAAAATTGCCACTAACTTGTCCTCCTATTGTATTAGTATGGTTTCACACACGTGATAACTAAAACGTTATCTGTTTCTTCTGAAAACTTCTATATTATTTTATCATTTTGTTGTTAAATTGTCAATTTTATGTATACTTTATACATTCTTAATATTTTTTCTTGCAAAATTTTCAAAAGTAATAACTAATAGCCCTATGCTCAAAATAGAGCAAGTCAAAATAGCAATTGGTAAAGTTACTCCTTGAATTTGTGATAGTCTGCCGTATAAACACTCTGTAAGATCCCAATTTACAAAAGGAATATATTTTAACCATTTTATTTTTGTGCCATAATAAATTGCAATTTGTTTTAAAATATTTGCTCCCATATATGTAAGTATTGATAATGTTATTGCTGAAGCAGAGTTCGTTGAAAGTGTTCCTATTGTTAATGCTAATGTTGACAAAATAATAATTATAGGGGATACACTTAATAAATTTATTATTAACCATACAAATACATTCATTTCTATAATTGAATTCGTATTGAAATTGTATTTAATTACTGGCATGTTTATTGTGTCAAATCCATAGCCAATTCCTGATACTACTATTTGAATTAGTACTATGCAAACAATTGCTATTAAGGTTGCAATTATTGATGCAATTATTTTTGAAAGCAGAATCTTTCTTCTTGTATATGGTCTTATTAGTAACAATTTTATTGTGCTTTTGTTAAATTCTTCGCTTACTATTGTTCCTGTTATCATTACAGAAATTATTATTATAAATAATAGCCCTATATTAGGAATTAAGCTTTCAATTGCTCCTGATACTGATTGATATGATAAATCTGGTATTTCATTTTCAATACGGTATTTTGCAATGTTAAAGTCTTCTAAAGCTGTTTGATATTGAATTTTCGCATTATAATCAAATTCATCTGATACCTTTTCCTTATAATTATTTTCATTTATGTTATACTTGTAATTATTTTCTATTAAAAATGTTCCATATACAGAATATGTATTTAAAGCTGATTCATATCTTTCATCTCTATATGGAATTTCCTTTTCTAAACGCCATTTGTTGCACTGTTCTTCTATTTTTAGAATTTCTAAATTTTTGTTTATTTCTTTACGAGTTTCATCATCTTTAGCAACTTTCAATGCATCTTCAGCCAAAGAAATTTGGTCTTGAGCCTCTTTTAAATCTTCTTGCAGAAAACTTTTCCAATCTCCTTTATTTATTCTTTCCATTATCTTATCATACTCTTTTTGAAGTTCTTCTTTTGAATATGTTGTGTATATAGCAAATTCTTCTAATTCATTTTCATATAGATTCATGTCCATCTTAATTGCCCATATTTCATTTAAAATTTTCTCTCCTTGCCAAGTTGAATACCCACCATATTCTTTAGCTAACTGATTTACTTCTTTTTCAGTTTGTAGAGACCAGTACTGTACTTTCCCTTCATCTGTGCTAGTATCAAGCTCTTCTATTTCTTCATCTAAATATGTCATAGCTGATTCTGTAGTTCCACTTAAAAGCATTTTCTCAGAATATTTTTCTATTCCTAAAATAAGTGAGGTTAATAATAAAAATACTACTAATACTATATAAATTCCCTTTTTACTGAATATCTTTGTCAACTCATTTCTTACTAAATTAAACAATTTTATTACCTCCTGTTCTTTTTAAAAATGCATCTTCTAATGTTATGCTTTCTTCTGTAATCCTATATATTTCTATATTATTTTCTACTAGTTTTCTTACAAGAACTGCTACATCTGCTTCTGAAGCTAATATTTTGAATTCTGTAGCATTTAAAATACTAGCATTTTCTAGTAAATTTTTTATTTTGTTTGTGTCATTTATTTTAAATATTATGTAGCTTGATTTTGCTTCTTGTTTTAATTCAGTAATTTCTTTAGTTTCAATTACTTCACCATTTTGTATAATACAAATCTTTGTACAAAAACTGTCAAGTTCAGCCAGATTATGACTTGATATAAGTATTGCCATTTCTTCCTCTCTTGCAAGTTTTTGCATAAGTTCTCGTAGCTCTCTTATTCCTTCTGGGTCTAAACCATTTGTTGGTTCATCTAAAATTAATATATTTGGTTTATGAAGTATTGCTTGCGCTATTCCTAGTCTTTGTCTCATCCCTAAAGAATATTTTGATACTTTATCATTTATTCTTTCTTGTAATCCAACTAATTTTACTACTTCATCTATTCTTGTTTTATCAACATTTTTATACATTCTTGCAATTAACTGCAAATTTTTATATCCTGATAAATACATATATAAATCTGGATTCTCAACAATTGCCCCTACTTTTTCTATAGCTTTTTCAAATTTTTTAGTAACATCATATCCATTTATTTTTACTGTTCCTTTGTCTATTTTTTGAAGTCCTAATATTAGTTTTATTGTTGTGGTTTTTCCTGCTCCATTTGGTCCTATAAATCCCAATATATCACCAGTTTCAAGTCTTGTTGATACATTTTTGATTATTTCTTTTTTTCCAAATTTTTTGTACAGATTATTACATTCTAAAATAACTTTTCCCACTTTATCTCCTCCTTTTATTTTGATAGCTTTATTTTAGCATTATACCTGATTATTTACAATAAATTTTTTTATTATTTTACTATTTCCTAGGTAATTTGTTTCTATATGATTTCTTTATTTTCTTTTAATTTATTAAATAACAAAAAATAAAACTGATAGATTTTTAGTATCTATCAGTTTTATTTTTTTACACTTTAATTATGATAATTAAGCTCCATCTCCAGTATATGTATTTCCAGATCCTGCTGTTCCAACTGGTTTTGTTAATCTAATTTTTGCTTGTAATCTATCACCATATGAAGCTGTGTTTAAACAGTCAACATCTTGTCCTTCTAGCCATATGTAAACTCTAACTTTTGTAATTTTGTTAGGTTGAAGTACTATAGCTGTTCCTTCTGTATCTGTTATGTCAGCTTGTGCTGTTGTTCCTGTTGATGCATCATAAGTTGGTTTCATTGTTACTTGTTCTTCTAGTTTATCATCACCTGTTGTTGCTTCAACATCATCTATTGTAACTCCATCTTCTGCATATTTTACCCCATATGTTGGCATTGTTGTTCCATTTACAACACCTCTTTTACTATTGCTTACTGCATCAGCTGTGTGTGCTAAATCATTTGGTTCCCAAATTGCAGCTGTTTCTGTTCCATCTGCTGTTAGGGCTCTAATAGTTGTACCATTTGCTGTTACATCTGCTGTAGTTTTATAAGGTATAAATGCAACTCTTGCACAGTTTTCAAGTCCTGTTCCTTCAACACCTGTACCTTCTTGAGATGCTGGTGTGTCATCATCAACCCATACTCTTGATCCTGTATTTAATATTAATTTATCACTTACTTGTCTAGATAAGTTTCTTAAGTACATATCAAATACTAGATATGGGTGGTTATCATTAGCTCCTTCCTTTGCAGTTACTTCTGTACCAGCTGTCAAATCATCTTCTGAACATGCTGTTGCTGCTAGTGATGTTACTCCAGTTGCTGAAACTGTTGCTTCACCTTTCATAAATTGTAATTTTCCGTTTGCTACTTCTCCTATTGTTGATACTGGTTTTAATTCTGTTGGTACATAGTTTGTGTTTTCATCTTTGTTGGCTTGATGTGTTGTATCAACTGAATATGTTCCATAAAATTGTCTCATGTTATCAATTGTTATTGATTGTACCCAGTGTTCACCATCTAATGAAATTTGCATGTTTTCTGCAATTTCTACGTTTAATTTCATTCCTACTATTTCAACATCTCTTTGGCTTGAGAACCACGCATATGTTGCTGTTATTGATAGTATAGCTGTTAATACTATTAATAATAGTAAGAATTTCGTCCTTTTTTGACTTTTCTTTGTTCTTTTCATTTTTTCCTCCCTTTAATTTTTATAAAATAAAATAAAATATAAATATATAAACTTAAAAATTTATAAACTTGTTAAAATTATTATTGTTCTTGTTCAATATGTTCTTCAGTAAGCCTCATGTGCATTTTTACTTCACCTCCTATAATATCATCATCGCACTGTGGGTCATTACCTTCAATCCATATTACAACAGTGTATTTATGCACATCACCTGGTTTAAAATCCTTCTCTTGTTCAAGCATTATAACATTATCATCTATAAATGGTACTGTTCCTTCCTCTGCTTCACCAGTGACTTCATTAATTTTTGCATATGTAACTTCTTGTCCATCTTTGATTACTTTTACCCTTATTGCTTCATCTGCATTTTTGATTACATCATCAATTTCTATTGTTCTCCAATAATTTATTACTTCTTTTCCTTGATTTTCAGCATAAAATGTATATGCTATGTAGTTTTGACCATTATGTGAACCATCTGGGCCATCTTGTATGTTTTGTGGTATCCATTCACCTGCTATATTTGTCATAAACTCAAGTTCTTCTGCTCTTAAGGTTTCTAGGCATAATTTTTGTTCATGATTTTCATAAATTACTAGAGCTCCTTCCAAATTATAAGAAGAGTCTAAACTTACTGTAAAACTACCTACTTCATATATAAGCTTTAAAACTACATATAATAAACTTAGAAGAACAACTATTATTAACAATATAATTTTTAGCACTCTTAAACGTTGTTCACGCTTTCGTACTTTTTCTGCTGTTAATTTTATTTCACCTTTTGCCATATAATCTACCTGATCTTTCTAATATGTTATATGCAATATTAATAATGTGATTATTTATATATTAGCATGTTTCTTTTTTTTTTACAATTACAGGGCAATTACATTTTTGTTACAAAATCATTACATTTTCGACAATGTTTTTCTAATCTGAATATGTATTGTCTGTTCCTGTACCTTGTGTTTGTGGTTTTACTAGCCTAAGTGTTACTCTAAGTTCTTGGCCAGTTGAAGCTATGTTATTGCAATCTATGTCTTGACCTTCTAGCCAGATATAGCATCTAACTTTTGTTATTGTATTTGGCTCTAGAGACATATCTGTTGTTCCATCAATTTGTTTTAAGGTTGTAACTACCGTTGTTTCCAGATTTTGCCCTTCTACATCTTCTTCTTGTTCAACTTTATTTGTATATACATTGTATAAAGCTGGGTTAGTAGTATCAGTTGCATCATCTATATTACCAGGAAGTGAGCCACCTACATTATCTCTAACTGCATATGTATCTATTTGTTGCACTAAATCTGTTATTCTATCATCATTTTTAACTGTGTATTCTGTATGTAGTCTATAATTTGGTTCCCAAATTGCTACTGTTTCATTTCCATTTGGTTGTATTGCTCTTGCTTCTGCACCTGATGCCATTAGTGGAATTGTTGAATCATATTGTACTAGAGCAACTCTTACACTATATTCAAGACCTGTATTTAAATTTGCTGCTGTTGCTACTGAGCCTGTATTTAACTGTAATAAATCTCTTTCTCCGTCTTCTGTTAGACGTGATAAGTTTCTTAAGTACATATCAAATACTAAATATGGATGATTAGCATTATTAGCTTCTTTAGATAATATTGTTGACCCAACTGTTATATCTGCTTCTGAACATTTTTGTATATTTTCTAATTTATTGTCTTTTATTTCTCCTGTTACAAATACTAGGTTTCCATTTTCAATTGTTCCAACACTTGATACTGGTAATAATTCTATTGGAACATAATTTCTATGGTTATCTCTTGAAGCTTGATAAGCTACAGTATTTGTATCTTGGTCTCTATACGTCCCATAGAATTGTCTCATGTTTTCTATATTTATAGAGTGTGTCCATGTTTCTCCATCTAATGAAATTTCTAGGTTTTCCGCTATTTCTACATTTATTTTAAAGCCAACAATTTCAACATCTCTTTGACTTGAAAACCATGCATAAGTTCCTGTTATTGAAATTAGAGCAGCAATTATAATTATTAGAACTATAACCTTTGATCTTTTTTTGCTTTTTTCTGTTCTTTTTTGCATTATTTGACTTCCTTTCTTCTTTTTTTCCTTAAATATATAATAACATTTTTTTCGACATTTTCAATTACATTTCTATTACAATTTTGTTACACAACTGTAACATATTCTTCGTTTATTGACTTGATTTTTGTGGTATGTTAAAATTGTTTTAAATGAGGTGAAGTTTAAAATGAAATATAAAATAAATTTAAAAATATTATTTTTTACTTTAGCTATATTTTTTCTTATTTTAACGATATTTTTAATTAGAAATACCTATGCTAGATATATTACTTCATTAGCTACAACATCTTATGTAGAAATGGGTAGCTGGCTAATTCGTGTAAATAATCAAAATATTATACAAAATTCCGATATTTCAGATGTGGTAACTCCTATATTTGATTCTAACCCACAATACATTGCTGATGGAACAGTATCTCCCACTTCAACAGGCTATGTTGAAATAACTATTGATTATCAAGATGTAACTGTTCCATTTAAATATGAAATTTCTTGTAATTATGATGATAGTACAGTTTTAAATGATTTTAAACTTACTGGCTACTCAGTTGATGGTGGCACTACTATTTCTCTTGATGATTCAAATGCAATTGTTACAGATACAATATTACCAGAAGAAACTACAAGAACTCGAACTTTAAAATTAAATTTTGTATGGTATGATGGTGAAAATGAGGTTTTTGACGACATTGAAGATACTGCTTTTTCTCATAATGTTGATGAATTAGGCTTACGCTTTAATATAGAATTTATACAATTACAACCAACAACATAAAAATTAATTAACACATTAGAATTT
Source organism: uncultured Clostridia bacterium (assembly GCA_944393315.1). Classification (GTDB taxonomy): domain Bacteria; phylum Bacillota; class Clostridia; order TANB77; family CAG-508; genus CAG-269. The sequence continues at coordinate 6,715 of CALXZT010000032.1, read as the reverse complement.
TACAGTATTTAAAAAGCTATTTTAAAATGAATCAGAAATTATTCATTTTAAAATAGCTTTTACTTTATAAAAATAGTTATAATAACAACATTCTAGTTTTGATGGCTGTCTATTACTTTGACTATTAATCTGCATAACTATTATTTACTTGTGCATCTTTTTTAGCAGTTACTTTTGCCACTATTTTTAATGCTGGTTCTCCTTGGTGTATTAAATCCCCATTAGCATTTTTTGCATTTTCAAAAGCATATACTAGGTTTCCTAGTCTTGTGTCTTCTACATTATTTAGCTCATCATTATCCCATTTTAAATTTATTGTCATATCTGAACGAGAACCTACTTCGTTATCTTTCCCTGCTCCTCCTATATGTGTTAATCCATATGTATATGAAATTGTAAATGGAGTTGGATATTTTAGTGAAAAAGAATAATATGTATTGTCTGCTGAATTTTCTTTTTCTTCTAGTAAAACCTGATATTGTGTGTTGTTTTCATCAAATATTATTGCATCTTGGTTTCCAAATAAGTTTGCTGTTGTTTGTCCATTTTCATTTTTAGTTTCTTCTCCTATAGTTTCTGGAATGTTTGTTCCTTCATCTGTTGTTTTTTTCAAAATTTGCATTCCATATAAATAAATTTCTGTTATTTCATATTCCAAAAAAGAATTTGAATCACCTATGTTCCATACCTCAATTTTCTTTTCTATCGGTGTTATGCCTGGATAAAATTCATCAATCTCAAAAGTATATTCTTCTGTTTTTATTTCTTCATCATTAATTACAAATGCCACCTCCCAACTGGAAACATTAAGCAGTAATGTCCCTGCTGAAGTATTTTTGTCTGTTGTCATCCATGCATATGTGTTAAAAATGAAAAATATAAACAGTATAAATATGAAACTTAATTTAATTTTTCTTCTCCTTAATACTCTTAATATTTTCACTGTTATCTCCTACATTTTATTTTCTTTAGTCTATATTATTTGTTTTGCAATTGCTTGTAATGTAATTTCTATTCCTTGTGTGGTATCTCCTTCTGATTGTGTTTTATAAAAATTTGCAATATTATATCCCCATTGTGTATCTAACTCCGTTTTTCTTAAATTTAATTCTTCAATTTTTTCTTCATCTGTAAGTCCTTCTGGCAAATCATCAGGAAGAACTTCAGGAAGAGTTGTGATTTCATATGGCCATGTAAAACATATTTCAAATTTTCCTTTATTTTGGTCAGCATCATCAGGATTTTCTATGTCTATCATTATTGAGTGAATTAATATTATTTCAAATGGATATTTACTTGAATCATTTAATAATTTTATTGTTTTTAAACCTGTAGTTGTATCAGTTACCTCACTTTTGTAAAGTGTGAATTCTGAATCTCCTGTTTCTGGTGTTTCTTTTATTTGGTATTCTTGTCCAAGAATCTTTATTTGTTGTATTTCATATGTAATACTTGCTGCCCTGTCTCCTAAATTTACAATTTGTATATTTTTTACATAATCATTCATTCCAGGATAAAAATTTCCAACTTGAAATTGCATATCTGTTCCTAAAACAGAATCATTGTCTTTAAAGTCTACTTGCCATGCTGATATATTGACATCAACATATGGATTTAATATCATTGTATAAGTAAACCAAGCAAATGTTGCAAAAATGAAGTTTAGCATTATTAATGACAATTTTAGAGTTGTACTTTTTGCTTTTTTGATTTTCTTTTTAGTTACCTCTTTGTTTTTTCTAAATCTTCTTAATTGGTTCATTTTATCCTCTTTTTCCTAAGTTTTTTTACTCTTTTTCTGTTTTTCTTGTAGTCTTTTTAGTTTTTTTAATTTCTTCAGTATTTTCTCTTGTTTTTTTGGTGCTTACTGATTTATTTTTGTTTTCTGTGTTTTTTGTGCTTGCTGATTTATTTTTACTTTCTGTGTTTTTTGTGCTTGCTGATTTATTTTTGCTTTCTGTATTTTTTGAGCTTGCTACTTTATTTTTATTTTCTGCATTTTTTGAGCTTGCTACTTTATTTTTATTTTCTATGCTTTTTTTGCTTACTACTTTGTTTTCCTCTTCTTTTTTATTTGTGCTTGTTGTTTTTTTGCTTTTTACTTTATTTGTTGTTTCTTTATCATCAGTATTATTTTCTTCTGTATTTGCTTTTTTCTTTGTGGTAGTTTTTGATTTTTTTTGAGTTTTCTCTCCTCCTTGTACAGGCTCAGTTTCTTGTTTAAGTTTTTTTCTTTCACGTTCTTCTTTTTCTAATTGCTTATTTTTACGTTCTTCTTCTCTTTCTTGTTCTATCTTCTCTCCTTGTGTTTTTACAAATCCTACAAAAGCATATAATATTATTGGGATTATTACAACAAAATACAATCCATATTTATTAGTTAAAATTTTACAGATAAATGCAAGCACAGCATTGTTTTGAACTACTATTCCATATAATTGCTTTTCATTTACTATAGGATCTTCTATAGTATTTGCTATACCTTTTGTGTGGAATAAATATTCCCCTTGTTCATTTTGTTCAATTTTTATTACATTGTGGGTTATTATTTTTCCATTGTAATCTCCTGTATTTCCTAAATAAACAATATTATCTCCAACTTTTATAATACTTGGATCTTTTTCTCTAGTTATTAGAATGTCTCCAACTGCATATTCTGGCTCCATACTTCCGAGTTGCTACATTAAAAATTCTAAATCCTAAAAAGGCTTTTTCATTGTTTGTAACTCTTTGTGTAATTATTGTTATTGCTATTCCAATTATAAGTATTTCTAGAGCCCATGTTATTATCTTAAATACAAATTTAATTATTTTTCCAAATATGCTATTTTTTATGTGTTTTATTAATTTTCTCATTTGCGTACCTCTATACCCCTTATATTATTCATAAATAATTTTATACTTCTACTAAATAATTCTTCAACTTGCTTTGTGTTTGAACTATATTTGCCCTTCATTCTAATATAATTTTCTGCTAGCAACTCTTTTAACTGTGCCTCTGTTATGTTTGGATTTAATTCTAATATTCTTAGCATCAAATTGTCTGTAATTTTCTTTATTATTTCTTTGTCATCAACTTGAATCATAAGTTTTCTTTTATCTTTTGTTTCTATTAAGTTAAAATCAAGATAATTTAATAAGAAACTTTCATTAAACATAGTAAGTAGTAATGATTTATCTTCAAAGTCTCTTTGATCTCTAATTGGTTCATTTTTACTTACAAAATTATCATTTAAATAATTCCATAATTTTACTGCATATTGAAAATTTACGTTTTTAAGCAATACGTTTGTCATTTTAAGTGGTGGCTTTACTAGAGTTGTTCTTTTTGATGATAGTAATTTAAAGATTTCAGTTGCATATAATTGTTCTAAGCCTTCATCAATTTTTGCTAATCCTTCTGCAATTCTATTATTTTGTTCTGTTTTATCTGATAAGTCACTTTCATCTATTTCTACTTCTGATTTTATTGTTATTCTTTGTTTTTCTACTTTGCTCTTAGCTTCATATTGTACTTTTTTTATATTTTTTTCGCCTTCTGCAAATAATCCTTTTCCTTTTTTGTAGTTGATAAAATCTGTTATTAATAAAACTAAAGTATATATAAACCTATTTTCATAAGTTATAAAGTTTTCCTCTTTATGTGCTTCTAACAATTTTGATGGTTTAACATCTCCTGTTTCTTCGTCTATTTCATCAATAAAGTTTGTATTTTTTGATAAGTGTTTTACAGTTTCAACAGATACTTTTTTTACTAACTCTACCTTTACTATATCTTCTTCTGTAATAATTTGTTTGTTTCTCATTTCTAGTGCTTTATATAAATAAGGAATTGAAAATAATATCATTTCTATCCATTCTTCAGTATTTAATTCCTTCTTTTTTATATCTATATGTACATCTAATTTTGATTCAACATTATCAAGAAAGGTAGTATTTATAATTGGATTTGATTTTTCATATAATTCAATTTGATTTAAACTCAATTTTTTTCACTCCTCTAATTAGCTCTTCTTCAATCTTAATAGGAATTCTGTACATTCCTTCATTGCACCTTTTCCGAAAGTTTTATCTAAAAATTCTATGTAAGGATCTATTTCATCTCTTATTAATGATAAGTTTAATGATTCGAATTTTCTTAAAACCTTCTTTGCCATGAAATAATCTACCGCTTCTGTTTCGTCTCCTCCACATCCTACATATACTGGTACGAATTTTTTCATATGTTTTACAATACGGTTACCAAATGCAACCCTAAAGTGTTTAATTGTATAATCATCCATTTCTTCAATCTTGTTTAAGGTTTCTTCTGACATTTCATGTTCTTTCATTGCTTTTTCAAATATTCCATTTAAATATGAATAGTTTACATCTAAGGCTTCTGTTGGTTCTGGCTCAAATGCAACACCCTTTTCATTAAGGTCAATTGGCATTGCCCTATCATATACTTTATCTGTAACCATGAATGTAGAATCGTCATTGTTAATTGTTCCTATATACCAAACATTTGGTGGTACTTGTAATTTTCCTCCAATCAATTTTTTAGGATCTGTTTTCCAAGAGCTTTGTACTACCTCTATTTTCCACTCTTTTGTATCATGCATTTCTAGTATAGATAACATTTCTGCAAAATAGTACTCAACACGTGCTAAGTTCATCTCATCTAGTATTACTGTATAAACTTCATCTGTATATCCTGCTGTGTATAAATATCTTAAGAAGTCTGTTTCATTGAATTTTTTTGTAAACTCGTTTAAGTATCCAAAAATATCTGTTCTGTCTCTCCATGATGGTTGTACTGAAGCAACACAAGATGGATGTTTTACAAATTTTCCCCAAGCAAGTGCTATAGAGGTTTTACCAGTACCAGATATACCTTGCAATATTACTAGTTTTGTTGAGGCAATCGCTGATACAAATAATCTTATCATTTGAGGACTGTAATATAAGTGTAGCTTATAAGCTGCAAAGTTTCTGAAGTCTTTACAGAATTGAGGTAAGTCAAAGTTATTTTTATAATCTTTTTGTTTATATTTAGCATATTCTATATCGACTTCTGTAAGTTTAGAGAATCTACTATCTACTTCTGGATCGAAGTCTGCGTTTTCTTCTCCTTCTTCGCTTTCTTCACTGTCGCTCATTGGTATGTCTCCTCCACTAGCTGTGGCTCCTGCTGTCTGTAATCCTTTTTGTGAAGCTACTATTGAAAGTAACTCTTCTTTTTCTTTAATTAAATCTGTTACTTCATTATTTAGTTTATTTACTTGGATTAGTAAGTCCTCTTCATCTGCAACTCTTCTTCTAATTTTTATGTATTTTTTTACAAGTATAATGATAATTGCTGCTATAATAGCTACTACACTTGCTAACATTAATATTCCAACAGCTACTAATACCCACTCCGGTCCAGAAAAATCTTGTTTATAATTTTCTATTATTTTTACATATGTATTTACACTAAATATAGTTTTTATTCCTTCAAATAGCCCTATGAATATTGTTTTTACTCCTAGGAAAAATTGTGAAAGGAATTCATATAAAAATCTTGTAAATGTATCCATTTGCATTTCTCCTCATTTATTCAAATATTATTTTTTCGGCTTTTTTGTTTCTCCTCATAATTTCTTTATATAGCCTTACTTTTTTTGGTACTATAATATAAGAAAACATTGTTAGTTTTTCAATTTCTCCAGCATCTTTTAGCGAATTATCTAATTCTATCGCAAATTTGTAGCCTTCTCTCATCAGCTCAAATAATTCATTTTTGTATTTTGGTAATTCTTCATAATATATTTTTAAGTTTATCTTGTCTTGTAGTGCTGGGTCATTAATTATTTCTAATACTTGTTTAAGTTTTTGTTTTTTTCGTAGTAATGTGGTTGCAAATTCTACTATGTATTGGTCTTTAAAATTTGCTTCTACAATATCTCTTGCTATTATTAAATTTAATAATGTGTATTCTGGTAATAACCTATCTTCTTTAATTAGTTCTGTATTAAAAGCAAGTTCTATTGCTGTTTGGCTATAAATCATCGGTATTGTTACATTTGATATAAGTTCTATATTATATATGTTATTTTTATTAGGAACTTTTTTTATTCCTAGTTCAAAGGTTTTATCAGCAAAATATTTGTTAAGAAAGGCTTCATTTTCTTCCATATTTGTTTCTACAAATTCTGTAAATTCTTCTTTTGTACTTGCTCTTTCTTTGATTAAATATTCGTTTTCTCTTTTTTGATATAGTTTGTCAATAACCTCTTTAATACTTTTTATTCTTTTCATGTTTTCTATGTCTCTAACTTTATCAAAGAAGAATATATAATCAAATGCAGTAAACATATTTACTATTATTTTTTCTTTTCTTCTATAGTTTACGTAGTCTCCTATTCTTTGTTTCTCAGTTTCGTTTTTTTCCAATAACTCTTGCATTACTTTTAACAAATTTTCTTTTATTCTGAGATAAAATATTCTATTGTTTTCTTTATATGATAAATTATAGTATCTGGCATTTATATAATTTTCTACATATATTTCTGCTATTTCTTGATCATAGTCTTTTTTAAATATTAACTTTAAATATTTATATATTATTTTTCTGTTTTTTTCTACATATTCTACAAAAAAGTTAATGTTTGCCATAAATAATCATTCCTTCCTTGCCTTTGCTTCATAACCTCTACATGGGGCAAATGCCATAAATGCTACTTTATTTTAA
>CALXZT010000031.1 GCA_944393315.1 uncultured Clostridia bacterium | reverse complement strand
AGCGAAAAAGAAATCCTAGAATCAGGATTGGTTAAAAAAAAATGATAAAGGTAGATATTACGATTTTTATCAAAATAGATTAATGATACCAATTTGTGATATAAGAGGAAGAGTAATAGCATTTGGTGGAAGAATACTAGAGGAACGAAAGGATGCACCCAAATACATAAATTCACCAGAAAATATTGTATACACCAAAGGGAGGCATTTATTTGGACTAAATATAGCTAAAAAAGAAGATACAAAAAAATTAATAATCGTTGAAGGTTACATGGATGTAATATCATTACATCAACGAGGAGTAAAAAATGTAGTTGGAGCATTAGGAACAGCGCTTACAGAAGGACAAGGTTGGTTACTTCGAAAACATGCAGAACAGATAATTTTAGGATTTGACTCAGATGGAGCTGGACAAGCAGCAGTACTAAGATCAATGGAAATCTTACAAAACATGGGTTGTGATATGCGTGTATTACAAATGGAGGGGGCAAAAGATCCAGATGAATACATTATAAAATATGGAACAGCAGGATTTAACAAATTAGTTGAAAATGCAATTTCTTTAATAGAATACAAAGTAAAAGTATTAAAGAAAAATTTAAATTTAGATAATACAATAGATAGAATAAAATTTTTAACTGAAATAGCAAAATTAATATCACAAGTTGATAACACTATAGAAAAAGAAATATATATAGAAAAAATATCAAAAGAATATCAAATTTCAAAAGAAGCAATATATGCGGAAGTTAATAAAATAGCATATAATAATTCAAAAGGCAGTCAAATCTTAACAAAACAAAAACCTGTTGCAAAGCGAGATACATTAAAAAAAGTCTCAAATATCTCAAAAGAAGTAATAAAAAGAGAAAACACAATAATATCTTTATTGTTAGGTAAAAAAGGCAAAGAAGTATATCAAATAATTAATCAAATAATTAAGCCTGAAGATATTGTGTATGAATTAAATAAAAAAATAATTACAGTATTATATGAACAATATGAAAAAGGCAATTATAATGTTAATAGTTTAATAGATATATTTGATGAAGAATTGCAAGGTCAAATAACAGCGATAATGGCAGAAGACTTTGGGATAGAAGACGAAACTAAAGCAATTGAAGATATAACAACAATTTACAAAAGAGAAAGATTAAATTCTAGAAAATTAGACATACTAAATTTATTAGAACAGAGTAAAGACGAAGAAAAAAGAAAATTAGAACAAGAATTAAGTGATATAATAATTAAGTTAGCCAAATTAAACACAAGCATTAAAAATGCTTTTAGAAAGGAAAGTTAAAAAATGGCAAAGAAAGAAGAAAGCAAAGAAAAAATTGAAAAATTAGTAGAAAAGAAAAATAAAAAAACTGAAAATAATATTGAAACACATTCAGAAATACTATCAGAGGAGACAACAAAAAAATGCAGAAAAAAAACAAAAAAAGAAGAAATAATTGAAGCAGTCGAAAATGAAAAAAAAGCTAGAAAAAAATCTGGAAAAGAAGAAGTTAATAAAGAAGAGGCACAAGCGCATAATGAAGTTACAGCAACTGAAGAAATGGAAAAAACAGCAGATGCGAAAGTAAGAGAATTAATAGAAAAAGTGAAAAACAATGGAACAATAACATTAAACGAGCTTGCAAATGAACTTGAAAATACTAATCCGGAGCAAATTGAAGATGTATTTGATGAATTTGAAAAAATGGGAGTAGAAGTTCTAAAAGACGATTTTGAGGATGAACCAAATATTGAAGACTTAAAAGAAGTAGAAGACTTAAAAATAGAAGAAATAACAGAATCTAGTTTTGAAGGTATAAGTATAGATGATCCAGTAAGAATGTATTTAAGAGAAATAGGAAAGATACCATTACTAACATATGAAGAGGAATTAGATTTAGCTAAAAGAATCTTAGAAAACGATGAAGAAGCAAGACAAAAACTTGCAGAGTCTAATTTAAGATTAGTAGTAAGCATTGCCAAAAAATATGTAGGAAGAGGAATGTTATTTTTAGACTTAATACAAGAAGGAAACATGGGATTAATTAAAGCAGTTGAGAAATTCGATTATACGAAAGGATTTAAATTTAGTACTTATGCTACATGGTGGATAAGGCAAGCAATAACAAGAGCAATAGCAGATCAGGCTAGAACAATAAGAATTCCAGTGCATATGGTAGAAACAATAAATAAATTAATACGTACTTCAAGACATTTATTACAACAATTAGGAAGAGAACCTACCCCAGAAGAAATAGCAAAAGAAATGGAAATACCACTAGAAAGAGTAATGGAAATTCAAAAAATAGCACAAGATCCAGTATCACTAGAAACACCAATAGGTGAAGAAGAAGACAGTCACTTAGGAGACTTCATACAAGATGATGATTCACCAGCACCACATGATGCTGCATCATATATTCTTTTAAGAGAACAACTAGAAGAAATCATGCAAACACTAACCCCAAGAGAAGCAAAAGTATTAAAATTAAGATTTGGATTAGAAGATGGTAAAGCAAGAACACTTGAAGAAGTAGGAAAAGAATTTGATGTAACAAGAGAAAGAATTCGTCAAATAGAAGCAAAAGCACTAAGAAAATTAAGACATCCAAGTAGAAGCAAAAAATTAAGAGATTATATGGGATAATACTTATAAAGCAAAAAGAGACAAAATAGCATTGTCTCTTTTTCAAACGAAATGTGAGTAGTAAGGAGGACAAAATAGTTATGGAGGAAATAAAAGAAACAATAACTTCAATTAACCAAGAACAAATAAACAGTATTTTATTAGCTATTGCAATTGCAATATGTTTTAAAATCTTCTCATCAATCTTAGCACGTATTATAATTAAAATATTTAGGTTAGATTCAAAGAATAAAGCAATAGAAAACACTTTTTATAAACCATTAAAAGGAGTCTTTACCTTACTAGGAATATATTTGGCAATACTAGTTTTAGAAGAACCTTTTAAAATAGCAGAAGGAATTATAAAAACAATAAATATGATATTTAGGATATTAATAATAATAATTGTATCAAATGGAATTGCTCAGGGACTTACTGCAAAGTCTAAATTTATTAAGAAAATACAGAAAAAAATAGATCCTAATAAAACTGAAAATAACAGTTCTATTGAATTCTTAACAAAAATAATAAAAGCAATAATTTATACAATAGCAATATTTTTAATTATTCAAGAATTAGGTTTTGACTTAAAAGGACTAATTGCAGGACTAGGATTAGGTGGAGTTATTTTAACTTTGGCTGCACAAGACACAGCTAAAAATCTATTTGGAGGAGTAGTAATATTTTTAGACAAGCCCTTTAAAGTAGGAGACTATATAGAGGCAGGAACATATAGCGGAACAGTTGAAGACATAACATTTAGAAGTACAGCAATTAGAACAGTAGATGATACATTATTACATATTCCAAATTCAGAGATGTCATCTATAGCAATAGTAAACTGGAATGAAATAAAAAGAAGAAGATATAAAACGAATCTGCTAATAACTTTAGAAACACCATTAGAAAAAGTAAAAAAAGTTAAACAAGAAATAGAAAATATGCTATCTAAACAAGAAGAAATTTATTCAGATACAATAATGGTAAACTTTGAAAACATATTAGACAAAGGAATAGAAGTAGTCATAATTGCTTATACAAATATTACAAATTATGGTGAATATTTAAAATTAAAAGAAAATGTAAATTATCAAATAATGAAAATCTTGGAAAATAACTATGTACAGCTAGCATATAATACTCAAACAATTTATCTAAAAAGTCAAAACAAATTATAATCATTTTGTGATAAAACTTAAAAATAAACAAAGTTTACGCAAAAAAAGAAAAATATTCACATAATAGACATAAATAAGATATATAATAATCATATAAAATGACTTAAATTGGAGGAAAAATATGTTAGATACAACAATTTTAATAGTAGATGATGAATCACGAATGAGAAAATTAATAAAAGATTTCTTAGCACAAAAAGGTTATAAAACAATAGAAGCAGAAGATGGAGAAAAGGCATTACAAATTTTTGAAGAAGGAACCCAAAAAATAGGACTAATATTATTAGATGTAATGATGCCAAAATTAGATGGATGGTCAGTTTTAAGAAAAATAAGACAATCTTCAAATATACCAGTTATAATGCTTACGGCAAGAGGAGAAGAACAAGATGAATTATTTGGATTTGAGCTTGGGGTAGACGAATACATATCAAAGCCTTTTAGTCCTAAAATATTAGTAGCAAGAGTAGAAGCAATATTAAAAAGGGTTCATGGAGATTCTAAACAGCCAAAAGATTATGGAGGAATAGTGCTTGACCAAGAGGCAAGAACGGTAAAAGTAGATGGAAAAGAAACAGAATTAAGCCTTCGAGAATATGAACTTCTAAAATATCTATTAGAAAATGAAAATATAGCACTTTCTAGGGAAAAAATTCTAAATAATGTATGGAATTATGATTATTATGGAGATTCAAGAACAATAGATAGTCACATAAAAAAAATCAGACATAAATTGGGAAAGAAAGGAAAATATATTCAAACTATGCGTGGAGTTGGGTATAAGTTCGAAGTAAAATGAAACAAAAATCAGTAAAAAAAGTTAAATCTGTACAATCAAGATTATTTTTATCTTTATGTATAGTAGTATGTTTAATAATTATTTTCTTAATAATTGTAAATAATTTTATTTTAGAAACCTTTTATTTATATAGCAAAATAAACACTTTAGAGGGAGTGTACAATCAGATTAATTCCTATACATCAGAGCCTTATAACACATCTGAATTTGAAGAAAATCTAGAAAAGATATCAATAAATAACAACTTTGATATTTTAATAAAAACAGATGAAAATATAACTATATATAGTACAAATAAAGATTACATAGGAATGCTTAAAGAATTTGGAAAGCTTACGCCATTTAACAATAATAATTATTATCCTGAAGAAGGCGAAAATTATACAATAAAAAGTGTACAAGACACAGCTACTGGAATAAAATATATTTTGTTAATAGGAAACTTAGATAATGGATATGCATTATATATAAGGGTATCAATTCCTTCAATAAGAGAAAGTGTAAGAATTTCAAATAAATTCTTGTATACAATTGCCATATTTATAATAATAATAGGAGGAGTTATAGTATCTTATATTTCTAAAAAATTCACAAGACCAATTCAAGAACTAAATGATATAGCAAGAAAAATGTCAAATTTAGATTTTAGCCATAAATATAAAGAGACAAACTATGAAGATGAGATTGATGAATTAGGTAGAAGTATTAATTCAATGTCTACAAAGTTGGAAACAACTATAACACAGCTAAAAACAACAAACCGTGAATTAGAGAGAGATATTGAACAAAAATCAAAGTTAGAGCAGATGAGAAGCACATTTATATCAGATGTATCACATGAATTAAAAACTCCTATAGCTCTAATACAAGGATATAGTGAAGGACTACTTGAAAATGTAAATACAGATGAAGAAAGTAGAAAGTTTTATGCAGAAGTAATTTTAGATGAATCAAATAAAATGGATAGATTAGTAAAACAATTATTAGAACTTATGAAACTAGAAAATGAAATGAGAGTATTTGACAATAAGCAATTTAATATAGTAGAACTAGAAAAAGAAATATTAAGGAAAACAGATGTAATGGTAAAAGAAAAACAGGCAAAAGTAAAATTTAATAATGAAGAAGAAATAAATGTTATTGCAGATAGTTTTTATATAGATCAAGTTATAACTAACTATGTAACAAATGCAATAAAACATGTACAAGAAGTAAATGGAGAGAGGTATATTAGTATAGAAAATGAAATTAAAGATGAAGTTGTACGTATCAAGGTATTTAACACTGGAAAACAAATAGATGAGGAAAACCTAGATAGAATTTGGAGAAGATTTTATAAAGGTGATGAATCAAGAAATCGTGAAGATGGAGGTACTGGAATAGGGCTAGCATTAGTTAGAGCAATTATGAATAATTATGGAAATGACTTTGGAGTAATTAATAAAGAAAATGGAGTAGAGTTCTATTTTGAACTTCCAAGATAAAATAAAAAGAAATAGCAAAAGTGCATAAAAATTCCACAATTTGCAAACAATAACAAAAAATTGCAAGGAGTGGGATTTTTTTGAGTACTTTAAACACGAATCGAATATTACAAATAGATGGAGCTATACTAGACAAACATCAATTGGAAAAGCATCTAGAAAATATAGCAATAACTCATAATCTAAAAGAAAAATCAGACAAAAACACATATCCAATACCAAGACTAATAGAAAATTTTGAAATAATAAAAGCAGTATATAATCAATTAAACAAAAACCTAAAACAAGACATAAGTATACATCCGGCAGGAGAGTGGTTATTAGACAATTTTTATATAATAGAGCAATCAGTAAAACAAATTAAAAGAGAGTTAACATTAAAAAAATATATGAATTTCGTTGGGTTAAAAACAGGAAAATATGAAGGATTTGCAAGAATCTATGTAGTAGCTTCTGAAATTGTGGCATATACAGACAACAGAATAAGCAAAGAAAATTTAGAAGATTATTTAAGAGCTTATCAAAACAAAAAGTATTTGAACATGGAGGAAATATGGAATATAGGAATATTTATGCAAATAGCCATAATAGAAAATATCAGGCAAATATGTGAAAGAATACACAGTGCACAAATTCAAAAATATAAGGCTAAACAAATAGTAGAAAAATTCTTTGAAAACCAAGGAGAAAAGCATAACTTAAAGGCAGAAGTAAAAGAAAATGTAAAAATCAATGCAATTGACAATTCAAAATACTCATTTATAGAATATTTGTCATATTTACTTAAAAAGTATGGGAAAAAATCAAATAGTTATATGCAGGCACTAGAAGAAATTGTAGAAAGAAGTGGAATGACAGTATCAGAAGCAATAAAGAAAGAACACTTTGACATAGCAGTTAGAAAAGTATCGATTGGAAATAGTATTCTAACTATAAAATCAATACAAAGAATTAACTTTTCAGAAGTATTTGAAACAGTAAATGGAGTAGAAGAGCTTTTCAAAAAAGACCCATCAGGAATATATGAAAAAATGGATTACAAAACAAAAGAATACTATAGAGACCAAATAAAAGAAATAGGAGTCAAAACAAAAATATCAGAGATATATATAGCCAAAAAGTTACTAGAGTTAGCACAAAAATCAAAAGAAGGAAGCAAAGAAAATCACATTGGATATTACTTAATTGACAAAGGAAAAACATTATTATATCAAGAATTAGGATTTAGATATAAAACAATAAGCGAACAAAACAAAATGAAAATATATATTCTTTCATGCTATTTTTTTGCTATTGCAATATCAATAGTTTTGGGAATGACTATAAAATTGTATGTAGGCACAAGTTGGTTTGTATCAATATTGGCTACACTTATATTAATAGTACCAGTATCAGAAATAGTAATTCAAATACTACAATATATTTTAGGAAAAATTATAAAACCCAAACTAATACCTAAAATGGATTTCATGCAAGGAATAGACAAAGAAAATGCTACAATGGTAGTAATACCAACAATTATAAAATCAAAAGAAAAAGTTCAGGAGCTGTTTAGAAAGGTAGAGGTTTATTATTTAGCAAATAAGAGCAAAAATTTGTATTTCACTATCTTAGGAGATTGCTTACAAAGCAACAAAGAAGAAGAGAAATTTGATGAGGAAATAATTGAGGAAGGATATGTACAAGTCCAAAAATTAAATAAAAAGTATACATCAAGTGGGCAACAAATATTTAACTTTGTATATAGAAAAAGAATATGGATTCCAACAGAAAACGCATATCTAGGCTGGGAACGAAAAAGAGGATATCTAAATCAATTTAATAAATTCCTTTTAGGAGATGATATAAAAGACTTTAGGATAAATACCATAGAAAAAACAAAAATACCTCACATAAAATATATTATTACATTAGATTCAGATACAGACTTAGTGCTAAATTCTGCCTTTGAATTAATAGGAGCAATGGCACATATATTAAACAAACCAATAATAGATGAGCAGAAAAACATAGTAATAGAGGGGTATGGAATTATACAGCCACGTATAGGAATAAAATTAGAAACAAGTTATAAAAATATTTTTACTAAAATATTTGCAGCACAAGGGGGAACAGATCTTTATTCAAATGCAATATCAGACATATACCAAGACAATTTTGGAGAAGGAATATTCACAGGAAAAGGAATTTATGATTTAAAAGTATTTGACAAAATACTATCAAATGCTATACCAGAAAATCAAGTTTTAAGCCATGATCTACTTGAAGGATGTTATTTAAGATGTGGGCTAGCAACAGACATCATGTTAATGGATGATTATCCCACCAAATATATGACATATGTAAATAGGCTTTCAAGATGGATAAGAGGAGACTGGCAAATACTAAGTTGGGTACAGAAAAAAGTTAAAAACAGAAAAAAGGAGACAATTAAAAATCCATTAAATATAGTTTCAAAATATAAAATATTTGATAATTTAAGAAGAAGTTTACTTGAAATCATATCACTGATAGGAATATTCTATTTTAGCATACAAAATTGCATTGTAAACTATAGCATGCAATATCCTAATCTAATAAATGAAATAGTTATATTAATAGCAATAGTAACTCCATTTATATTAAACATTTTAAACTATGTAATATTTAAAAAAGATGGAGAAAAATTTCAAAAAACATTTGCACAAAAAATAGGAACAATAAAAGGAGCAATATATCAAATATTTTTGAGTTTAGGAACCTTGCCATTTAAAGCATATATATCGGCAAAATCAATTTTAAAAGCAATATATAGAAGTAAAATATCACATAAAAATATATTAGAATGGACTACTTCAGAAGAAGCAGAGAAACTTGCTAAAACAGACCTAATATCATATTACAAAACAATGTGGGTAAATGTGATATTAGGGTTATTACTAATTGTAATAAATCAGAAAAGTATATTAAATTGTGTAATAGGGATTATATGGACAATCATACCTGCAATAATGTATTATATAAGTAAGGAAATTAAAACAAAAACATTAGTAGAAACATTAACTTTAAGCGAAAGAGACTACTTATTAGAGGTTGCACAAAAAACCTGGAATTTTTTTGCAGAATATCTAAATGAAAAAAACAACTATTTAATACCAGATAATTATCAAGAAGGAAGAATTCCAGAGGTAGTACTAAGAACCTCATCAACAAATATAGGACTATCTTTACTGGCAGTGATTTCAGCTATAGATTTAAATTTTGTTGAAAAATCAGAAGGAGAAAATCTTTTAGAAAAAATATTAGATTCGATATCAAAACTTCAAAAATGGAATGGTCATTTATACAACTGGTATAATATACAAACTAAAGAGCCACTATTTCCAAGATATGTATCAACTGTGGATAGTGGAAATTTTATAGGCTATTTATATGTAACAAAAATTTTTGTAGAGAACATTGAAAACAAAGCCTTAAAAAATAAAATGCTAGAACAAATAAATAGTCTAATAGAAGAAACAGATTTTAGTGTTTTATATAGCAATGAGCAACGTCTATTTTCAATAGGATTTAATGTCGAAGAAAACAAATTAACAGACTCATACTATGATTTACTAGCTTCTGAAGCAAGACAGGCAAGCTTGGTAGCAATTGCAAAGAAAGATATAGAAGCAAAACACTGGAATTCATTGAGCAGAACACTTACCACATTAAATGAATACAAAGGACTAATTTCTTGGTCAGGAACAGCTTTTGAATATTTAATGCCAAATATAAATATACCTACTTATGAAGGAAGTTTATTAGATGAGTCTTGCAAATTTATGATAATGAGCCAAATAGAATATGCCAAAAAACTAGGAATACCTTGGGGAATTTCTGAAGCTGCATTCAATTTAAAAGACTTGCAATTAAACTATCAATATAAAGCCTTTGGAATACCATGGTTAGGATTAAAAAGAGGGCTAGCAGATGAAATGGTAGTTGCAACTTATGCTAGTATTTTGGCAATAAATTATATTCCTAAAGAAGTAATCAGAAATTTAAAAGAATTAGAAAAACAAGGAATGTACTATAAATATGGATTTTTTGAATCATTAGACTATACACCAGAAAGGTTAGGAAAGGGCAAAAAATTTGAAACAGTTAAAACCTATATGGCACACCACCAAGCATTAATATTATTATCAATAAATAATTTAATAAATAATAATATATTTCAAAAAAGATTTATGCAGAATCCAGAAATTGAAGGAATAAAGCTACTATTACAAGAAAAAATTCCAGAAACATTTATAACCACCAAAGAAACTAAAGAAAGAATAGAAAAAATAAAATATAAAGATTATGAGAACTATACAGAACAAGTAATTACTAAGATAGATACTCCAATAATCAGGAGTAATGTGATTTCAAATGAAAATTATACTATTGCAATGAATCAAAAAGGGCAGGGTTTTAGCAAATATAAAGACATTTATATAAATAGATTTAAACAAACATCAGATGAAAATCAAGGAATATTTATTTATATTAAAAATATTAAAACAAACAAAATATGGTCAAGTAATTATTTAAACAAAACAGAAAAAAACACAATAAGCTTCATGCCAGATAAAATCCTCCAAGAGACAAACGTAGATGGAATAAAGATCAAATTAAAGACCACTGTAGCACCAAATGATGATGTAGAAATACGTAGGTTAGAATTAGAAAATACAGGAAATGAGGAACAAATATTAGAAATAGTAAGCTATTTTGAACCAGTATTATCTAAAAAAGAGCAAGACTATGCACATCCGGCATTTAACAGTTTATTTTTGGTTTCAGAATATGATGAACCTTCAAAAACTTTAATAATAAAAAGAAAAGCAAGAGTCACAAAACAAAAGGCCATATATTTAGCAACTAAAATGTCCACAAATAGTGAAATAATTGGAGATGTAGAATATGAAATAGATAAAGAAAAATTCATAGGAAGAGGAAATATTGGAATACCAAATATGATAAAAAATTCTCTACCATTTTCAAAAAGAGTAGGACTATTCACAGAGACAATAGTTGCAATGAAAAATACTATAAAGATAGTTCCGGGACAAAAAGCAAATATTGATTTAATATTAACAATAGGATATGACAGAAAAGAAGTACTAGAAACAATAGAAAAATATCAATATGAAAATATAAATAGAACCTTTAATATCTCAAAAGCAAAATGTGAGGCAGAGAGCAGATATTTGAGAATAAAGGGAAAAGAAATAGAGGTTTATCAAAAAATATTAGGATATTTATTATTTGATAATCCATTAAAAGCAAGAAAAATAAAAAATTTACCACTTAGAAATTACTTGCAAAGTGATTTATGGAAATATGGAATATCAGGTGATTTTCCGATAATCTTAGTAACGATTACAGATGTAAATGATATTTATGTTGTAAGACAAATTTTAAAAGCTTATGAGTTTTTTCGAGTAAAGAATATTCAAACTGAAATCGTAATTTTAAACGAAGAAAACTACAGTTATGACAATTACGTAAAAGAAGAAATAGAAAGAGCAATTGCAGACAGAGGAATATTATATATGAAAAATGTTAAAGGAGGAATATTTGTATTAAATGAAGGAGAAATAGATGCAAAAGACATAGAAACAATAAAATTTGTAGCAAAACTAAATATAGATAGTCATGAAGGAAAATTAGAAAATTCAATAAATGATATGGAGGAGGAATATTTAGAAGAACTAAAAAATATAGGAGAAAATTTAGTTAAAAGAACAGTAGAAGCAGAAGAGAAGCAAAATGATGATATAAATATTTTAGAAAATCTAAACAATTTAAAATATTATAATGAATATGGTGCATTTTCAGAAGATGGAAAAGAGTATTGGATAACGTTTAACAAAAATAATAGAGTGCCAACTGTATGGAGTAATATTTTGGCAAACGAAAAATTTGGAACAATAGTTACTGAGGGGCTAGGTGGATATACTTGGTATAAAAATAGTAGATTAAACAGAATAAGTAGCTGGGAAAACTATCCGAGCTTAGACATTCCATCAGAAGTAATTTATCTTAAAGAACCAGAGGAAGGAAAAGTATGGTCATTAGGAGGTAATCCAAAACCAGATGAAAAAAATTATAATGTAAAATATGGATTTGGATATGCAAATTATATTCATAAAAGTGAAAAAATTATCCAAGAATTTACAATATTTGTACCGCGAGAAGAAGCTTGCAAAGTTGGAATATTAACTTTGAAAAACACAGCTCCTGTAAAGAAAAAATTAGAATTAATATATTATATAAAACCAGTATTGGGAGAAGATGAAATAAAATCAAACAATTATATATATGTAGAATATGAAAAAAACAATAATATTGTAACAGCTAAAAACCTATACAATATGGAATTCCCAAATGAAATAGCTTATATATCAAGTAGTGAACCAATAAAATCTTTTACTGGAGACAAAAAGTTTTTTATTGGTAAAGGAGGACTAGCAAATCCAGATGGAGTAAAAAAGATAACTCTGAATAATGACAGTGGATTAGCAAAAGAAAGTTGCATAGCAGTGCAAATTGAAATAGAGTTAGAAAGCTTTGAAAACAAAGAACTATCAATTATTTTAGGTGCGGCAGAAAGTAATAATTATAGAGATACTGCATATAAGTATCAAAAAATTCAAAATTGCACTTTAGAATTAGAAAAAGTAAAGAAATATTGGAAAGATTTATTAGAGCAATTACAAGTATATACACCTCTTGAATCAATGAATATATTATTAAATGGTTGGGCCATGTATCAAACAATTTCAAGTAGATTACGTGGAAGAAGTGGATTTTACCAATCAGGAGGAGCTTTTGGATTTAGGGATCAATTGCAAGACACAATAGGAGCAAAATATTTAAATACAGATATAATGAAAAATCAAATAATAAAACATTCTGCACACCAATTTATAGAAGGAGATGTTGAACATTGGTGGCATGAAGAAACAGGTAGAGGAATTAGAACTAGATTTTCAGATGATTTACTGTGGTTAGTATTTTTATGCATAGAGTATGTAAACTTTACAGGCGATTATAGCATATTGAAAATAGAAACACCTTATTTAAATGGGAAAGTATTAGAAGAAAATGAAGATGAAAGATATGATAAATATGAAATAGGAGACATAAAAGAAAATATTTTATTACACTGCATAAGGGCAATAGATAGAACTTGTAACAATTTTGGAAACCATGGTTTACCTTTAATAGGAACTGGTGACTGGAATGATGGTTTAAGTAATGTTGGAAACAAAGGTAAAGGCGAAAGTGTATGGCTTGGATTTTTCTTGTATTATATATTAGATAATTTTATTAAAATTTGCGAGTCAAATGATATGCAAAAAAGTAATGGAGAGCTAACTATTAAAATTGAAAAGTATAGAAAAACTATGGAAACACTAAAGAAATCTTTAAATACAGTTGCATGGGATGGTAGATGGTATAAAAGAGCATACTGTGATGATGGAAACTGGTTAGGAACAATAGAAAATGAAGAATGTAAAATTGATAGCATAGCACAAAGTTGGTCAGTAATGTCAAATGCGGGTGATAATGACAAAAAATATATCTCGATGGAGAGTTTGGAAAATCATTTAATAGATAGAGAAAATGGAATAATAAAATTACTTGATCCTCCTTTTGAAAAAGGAAGACTAAATCCTGGATATATAAAAGCATATCTGGCGGGAGTACGAGAAAATGGAGGACAATACACACATGCAGCCGTTTGGACAATTATTGCAGAAGCAATTTTAGGCTTTGGGGATAAAGCTCTAGAATATTATAGAATGATAAACCCAATAGAACATGCAAGAACAAAAGAGGCAGCAAGTAAATATAAAGTTGAGCCTTATGTAATTGCGGCAGATGTATATGGAGAAAAAAACTTAGCAGGACGAGGTGGCTGGACTTGGTATACAGGTTCAAGTAGCTGGTACTATACTGCAGGAATAGAGTATATTTTAGGACTAAAAATTAGAAACGGAATCTTAAGTATAAAACCATGTATACCATCAAACTGGAAAGAATATTTAATAAGATATAAATATGGAAAGAGCATATATAATATAAAAGTTTCGAATCCCAATGGCAGAAGTACCGGAGTAGAGAGGTTTGTTGTAAATGGAAATGAAATAATAGAAAAAAGTATTAGATTAGATGGCAATGGTGGGATATTTGAAGTAGAAGTGACAATGTAAAAATTGAAAATATAATATAGTTATAAAAATAAGAGAGTGTCCAAAATATAGGTTCAATAACCAAAAAGGTTTCTATTTTAGGATACTCTCTATTACATAGTAGTTATTTTTTCTCTTATTTTATTATAAATTCTAAAAAATGCCCGAAAAAAACTTCTCATATAAAAAAGTTTCCCCATTTTCTGTGACATCAATTAATAAAACAGTTGAAATTACTAAATTCGGGCAATATACATTGCTC
>CALXZT010000030.1 GCA_944393315.1 uncultured Clostridia bacterium | reverse complement strand
GATAATTTATTACCCAAATACTAATGGTTATTTTATTACTATGATTTTTTTAATTGCAGCAGTTTTTGTATGCAACCTAAAATATAATGCTATTTATAGAAGCAATTTATTAATGCTCCCTCTTGTCGTCTTAAACATTATAGCTCTTTTTCTAGGTTGTATTGGAGATTTTAATTTTAACAATATATTTCCTATTTTTGGTCAAGGAATAAATGAAACTTTCTTAATAGGAATTAGTAATCTATTTGCTTTTCAAGGGCTTTTTCACATTCTGTTTTTGCCTCCCCATTTAAAAGATGTGACAGAGCTAAAAAAAATAACTCTATTATCAATACTATTTTCTGCCTTGTACTTAATCATTAGCATAGGAACCATTTTGTTTATGTTTGATACCACTGTTAGTAAAACTTTATTAATGCCTTTATATTCAGCAGCAAGATATATAGAATTTGGTACCTTTTTTCAGAGGTTAGATTCAGTATTTATACTAACATGGATAATTTCCTTTGTATGCTATCTAGGTATAACTATTAATACGTGTTCTATTATTGTAAAAAAAACTACTAATATTTCATTTACAAAATTCACTAATATTTTTATTATTCTTCTTATGCTAATTATAACATTCTTCTCTAAAAATTATGCTGTTTCTACATTTTTGACAGATGTTGTGTATAAATATGCCTTTTTTATTATGTTAGGGATAAGTGTTACTATTCTTTTTATAGCATGTATTTTTAGGAAAAATAATGCTAAAAAATCAAATTATAAAATTAGCTCAAATTCTTTAACTGGGGGTATACAGTGATTTATAAAGTTTTGAAAATTCTATTAATTATTACTATTATTATTTTTTTTATTAGTGGTTTTTCTGATTCCTATAGTTCTCATACTATAGATAATATAGTACATGTTGTAGCAATAGGTATTGATAAATGTGATGATGGTCAAAACAATATGAAAGTATCTTTTCAATTTATTAATATGTCTGGAGGAAATGAAAGCTCTTCTGGTGGAGAAACTAGTACAATAATTACTTCCATTAATGCTACAACAATTAATAAAGCTATCAATTTAATGAATAGTTATATAGGAAAAGAGCTCAATTTTTCTCACTGCAAAGTTTTAGTCTTCTCAAAGGAGTTTGCTGAAGAAGGAATTTCTACAGAAATATGTACACTTGTAAACGATGAAGAAATTCGACCTTCTACTAATATAGTTGTTAGTACCTCTGATGCAAATATTTATTTAAAGAACTCTAACCCAAATATCGAGAAACTTGTAACAAATTATTATGATACATTTGAACTTACAAGCAATTTTACAGGATATAGTGATGATGCTACTATAGGCGATTTTTACAACAAGATGTTCAGTTCCTCTTCAGCTAACACTGCAATATTAGGTAGAACATTCCAAAATATTTCCAATTCAGAAAATAGCTCTCAAGACTCATCTGAAGGCAAAACCTCTCAAGAATGGTCTAGTAGTGCGGAAAATTCCTCAGAAACTAGCAAAAATAATGAAAAAAATACAAGTGGAAATACTGAACAAATCAATACAGGAGGAGCTTCTTTAGAAATTACGGGTCAAAGAGGAACTCAAAATGTTGGAATTGCAGTATTCAAAAATGCTAAATATGTAGGTCAATTATCAGAAATGGATAGTATCTGTCATTTGCTTATTACTAATAACGTTGATTCTTTTATAATATCTGTTCCTATTGATGAATATCCTGATAATTTATTAGATATAAATGTTTCTGCCATTCATAACAGTAAAATAAAAGTTGATACCTCTTCTAACACTCCTAACATTTCTATTTCCGTTTATTGTGAAGGTAGAATTTTAACTGCTGACAAAGATTCCAATTATGTTGATTCTAAAATTTTAAAAGATATTTCCAATAAATCATCAGAAATTTTAAAACAACATATAGAAACTTATCTAAATAAAACTTCTAGAGAATTTAAAACAGATATTACCGGATTTAGTAACCATGCATTATCCAATTTTTTAACTATTAAGGACTGGGAAAACTATGATTGGATTTCTAAATATGAAACTGCAAATTTTACCATAAATGTCGACTTTGATATTACTTCAAGTTTATTATTTTCTGGTAACTAATAATTATCAATAAAATTTATCAACATGTATTTACAAATTAATTTAAGTAATATAAAATATGAATAAACTTATATAATATACTTTCTAAGAATAATTGGAGGAAACTAATGAAAAAGAAGAATGAATTAAGTTATCATGATTTGAAAATGACTTGTGATACAAATCTGTTTCATTTTGAAACTACAGAAGAATTGGAACCTATATCTACAGGCATCGGGCAAGACCGTGGTATTAAAGCTTTAGAATTTGGTGTAAATGTGAATGTCAAGGGATACAATATATATATTGAAGGACCTAGCGGAACAGGTAAAACCATGTATACTAAAAATTACTTGGACTCTATATCTACTAAGAAAAAAGTTCCTTGTGACTGGTGTTATGTTTATAATTTTGAAAAACCAAATGAACCTGTTGCAATATCACTTCCTGCTGGACAAGGAAAAGAATTTAAAAATAGTATGGATGGCTTCATAAAAGAAATAAAAAAAGATATAAAAAAGACATTTAATGCTGATGACTTTGAAAAAGAAAAAGCATTGATTAGACAAGAATTTGAAAATAAGCGTTCAGAGCTGTTAGATAAATTAAATGAAAAATCTATGAATTATGGTTTTCAAGTAAAAGCGGCTCAAAATGGTATTTATATGATGCCAATTGTTGATGGAAAAATCATTGAAGAAGAAGATTTTGATAAATTAGATGATGACATAAAAAAACAATATGAAGAAAAATCTACAATTGTTCAGGCACAAATTATGGAGGTTATTGGCAAATTAAAAGATATTGAACGTCAATCAGAAAAAAGGGTCTCTGAATGGCAATCAAATATAGCATTACTTACAATCAATGTACACATTAATTTTTTAAAATCTCAATTTAAAAGAAATAAAAAAATTACTAAATTTTTAAATGATGTAAGACAAGATGTTTTATCAAATATTTCATATTTTCTTGAGGATGATTCAAAATCTGTGACACAAGTTCAGGTTAATAATAATCCTCTTACTAAAAGAACTGATCCTAGTTTAAATTATAGAGTCAACCTTTTTGTGGACAATAGCCATCTTGAAGGTGCTCCTGTCATAATGGATTCGAATTATTCTTACAACAACATTTTTGGTACAATAGAATATGAGAACTATTATGGTTCTTTAAAAACTGACCATACAATGTTAAAACCCGGACTATTACAGCAAGCTAATGGTGGATATATAATATTTCAAGCCAAAGATTTATTGTCAAATGGAATTTGTTATGAGTCTCTAAAAAAATATTTGAGAGTTAAGGAAATAGGAATTGAAAATCCTTCTGAACAACGCTCCTCAATGTTATTGATAGCATTAAAACCTGAACCTATTCCTTTAGACGTAAAAGTAGTTTTAATTGGAAATGCTCAGTTATATCATTCTTTATTAGAAATGGATCCTGACTTTAGAAAACTTTTTAAGATAAAAGTCGAATTTGAAGATGATGCTATTATTAATGAAGAAAATGTAAATAAACTTGCAAGATTTATACATTCTTTTTGTGAACAAGAACAATTACCTCATTTAGATAAAAGTGCTATGTCAAGAATTGTTGAATATGCATCACGTTTAGCTGGTGATAACAAGAAACTATCTACAAACTTTAATGATTTATCTCAAATAATTGGTGAGGCTGGAACTTGGGCTTGCCTTGCCAAAGCAAAGGTGGTAACAGAGGAATTTATAAATAAAGCTTTATCGGAAAGAGCCGAAAGAGTAAGAAAATATGATACAAAATATGTAGAAATGATTAAAAATAATTCTTTGCTTATTAATACTTCAGGATATAAAGTTGGTGAATTAAATGGTTTAACTATTATGCAAATTGGTGATTTTGCATTTGGAAAACCTTCAAAAATAACTGTAAATACTTATACCGGCAAAACAGGAGTAGTTAATGTTGAAAGAGAAGTTGAACTTTCTGGTTCAAGTCACTCAAAAGGTGTATTTATTCTTTCTGGATATTTAGGGCAGATGTTTGCACAAGACATTCCTTTATGTCTAACTGCAAGTATTTGTTTTGAGCAATTATATAATGGTGTGGATGGAGATAGTGCTTCAAGTACAGAACTTTATGGCTTGCTTTCTAGTCTTTCTGAAATACCAATCAATCAAGCAATTGCTGTTACTGGCTCTGTTAATCAAAAAGGAGAAATTCAACCTATTGGTGGTGTAAATGAAAAAATCGAAGGATTTTTCCAAATTTGTAAGATGCGTGGACTAGACGGTTCACATGGAGTTATGATTCCTATTCAAAACATAGATAATTTACAACTTTCAGATGAAGTAATTGATGCTGTAAAAAATAAATTGTTTCATATTTATTCTGTTTCAAGTATAGACGAAGGAATTGAAGTATTAACAGGAGTCCCTGCTGGAAAGAAAGATAAAAATGGTCATTTCCCTGCTGGTACGATAAATTATTTAGTTTATGAAAAATTAAAAAAATATGCCAAAATAAGTGAGGATAAATAATAGGAAAAGGGAACAACTCTCTTTTCCATTTTTTAATTTAAAATTTCAAAAACAAACTATTCCAATAAATCTGGTCTTTTCATTTTTGTGATTTTAACCGATTCTTGTTTTCTCCATTTATCA
Organism: uncultured Clostridia bacterium; assembly: GCA_944393315.1. Taxonomy (GTDB): domain Bacteria; phylum Bacillota; class Clostridia; order TANB77; family CAG-508; genus CAG-269. Next base: position 10,531 of record CALXZT010000030.1, on the reverse strand, counting down.
ATATTCTCATGATGTCCAGAAATTAAGACTTCTGGAACCTTTTCTCCTTCAAATACTTCTGGCCTGGTATATTGTGGATACTCTAGCAGTCCATTCGAAAAAGATTCCTCTTTTGTAGACTCTTCAGATAAAACCTCGGGTATATATCTAGAGACTGCATCTATTAGCACCATTGCTGGTATTTCTCCTCCAGTCAAAACATAATTACCAATTGAAATTTCTTTATCAACTATTTTGTCAATAACTCTTTGGTCTATTCCTTCATAATGTCCGCATAATAAAATTAAACTTTCCTCTTTACTAAGCTCCTCCACCATTTTTTGATTTAGGGTTGTCCCTTGAGGAGATAAATAAATGACTTTTGCGTTTGAGTCTTTAATAGATTTATATGCATCATATACCACATCTGGTCTTATTACCATTCCCGCTCCTCCGCCATAAGGAGTATCATCTACTTTTTTATGCTTGTCCTTTGAAAAGTCTCGAATATTTATTAAATTAATTTCTACTATATTTTTTTCTAGTGCTTTTCCTATAACACTTTGTTTTATGGGGTCAAACATCTCTGGAAAAAGAGTAAGTACATTAAATTTCATATTAGTCTCCTTCCTTCACTCTGCCTAGAATAAAATACTATGAAAAAATTTCTTTTTTCACACTATATCAATCCTTCTAATAAGTGCACTACTATTTTGTTTTCTTCTAAATTTATTTCTTTTATTACTTCGGATATAGCAGGCAATAATATTTGTCTTCCATCATACGTTCTTACTACATAAATGTCATTGCTTCCTGTATTAAATATATCTTCTAACTTTCCAAGCGTCTCTCCTTCTTCTGTTATGACATTTAATCCTAACAAGTCCGCAATAAAATATTCTCCTTCTTGCAGCTCAATTGCATTTTCTCTATCTACCTCTAGATATGAGTTTCTTAATGATTCTGCCTCTTCAACTCTATCAATGCGCTTAAATTTTATTAATACCATGTTTTTATGGTATTTTACTTCTTCTACTTCCATTTCCTTTAATGTCTTATTACTTTTTACATATACTTTTTTTAAATCATCAAATCGTGATATATCATCCACAAATGGATTGACTTTTACAAATCCTTTTATTCCAAATGTATTTACAATTTGTCCTATTTCTAAATTTCTCTGCATAACTTTCCTCTTTTAATTAAATTGGATTTAAAATACTTAGTTTTATTTTAATTAAGAAAAAGTTCAGAAATATTTCATTTTGAAATGTTTTTTCTGAACTGTTCTTCTTTAATTATTTTGTTTCTTTTTTGTCTGTTTCTTCAGTTGCTTTTTCTTTTACTGGAGCTTCTGTAGCAGTTTCTTCTTTAATTTCTTCAGCTACAGGTGCTTCATTAACAGTTTTTTCTGTACTAACTTCTACTGGTTCTTGAGCAACTTCTTTAACAACTGACTCTTCTTCAGTTTTTTCTTCTTTTACAACAATCTCTCTGTTTTCGATTCTTGCTCCAACTAATTCTTTAGTTTTAGAAGCTTTTCCAACTCTGTCTCTTAGGTAGTATAATTTAGCACGTCTTGCTTTACCTACTCTTACTACTTCTACTTTTTCAACTAATGGCGAATGAACTAGGAATGTTTTCTCAACACCTACACCATAAGAAATTTTTCTAACTGTAAATGTTTCGTTAACTCCTCCACCTTGTTTTTTAATTATGATTCCTTCGAAAACTTGGATTCTTTCTTTGTTTCCTTCTTTTATTCTTACATGAACTCTAACTGTATTTCCGATTCTTAATTCTGGAACTTTGGTTTTTAATTGTTCATGTTCAATAGATTTTATTATATCCACTTTTATATCCTCCTTTTTGATATATTGATGTAAGCGGTACATATTGCACTTTACATCTTTCATTATGCTTTTCTATAAATTATTCAACAAATTCTATAGATACTTTTTTTCTTTCTTTTCCGGCAACTGCTTTCATAACAGTTCTTATTGATTTTGCAATTTTACCTTCTTTTCCAATTACTTTTCCCATATCTTTTTCAGAAACTTTTACTTCAAAAGATATAGTTTTTTCATTGTTTTTTTCTTCTATTTGTACAGCTGATTTATCTTCAACTAAACTTAGAATTATTGTTTCTAAAATTTCCTTCATTTTGGTTATCCTCCTAACCATTATTTTTAAACCTAAGCTTTTTCAATTAAAGCTTTTACTGTGTCTGTTGGTTTTGCACCATTTTTTATCCATTTTTCTAATAATTCTTTGTTTAAAACTACTGTTGCTGGATCTGTCATTGGATCATATGTTCCTATTTGCTCAATGATTTTTCCATCTCTAGGGCTTCTAGAATCAGCTACTACTATATGATAAAATGGAGCTTTCTTCTTTCCCTCTCTTTGTAATCTTATTTTTACCATTAAAATCACCTCCTGAATTTTTATGCACTTGAAAAATGTTACAAACATTTTTAATAAGTTATCTATAATAATTAAGCTTTAACAGCCAAACTAAAAAATAATATCTAGATTTTAAATTTTTTTAAATCATCTGGATTTATGCCATTCATTAATTTTCTCATGCCACCTTTATTATTTTGCATTTTTTTCATCATAACTTGAGTTGTTTCAAATGATTTAATAAATTTATTTATATCTTGCACTGTAGTTCCACTACCTTTTGCAATACGTTGTCTACGACTTGCGTTTAAGAGTTTAGTATTTTTCTTTTCTTGCTTGGTCATCGAGCATATAATTGCTTCAATTTTGTCGAACTCTTTATCATCTACCTTTATATCTTTAAACTGATTCATTCCTGGTATAAGTTTCAATATTGATGAGAAAGATCCCATTTTTTTCATTTGCCTAATTTGCATTAAATAATCATCTAAGTCTAATTCTTTCTTTTTAAGCTGTTTTTCTAATTTGGCAGCATCCTCTTCTGTCATTGCTTCTTCAGCTTTTTCAATAATTGAAAGAACATCTCCCATTCCAAGTATCCTTGAAGTCATTCTTTCTGGACTGAATACTTCAATATCACTTAGCTTTTCACCTGTTGCTGCAAACTTGATTGGCCTTCCAATTATTTTTTTCACTGAAAGAGCCGCACCACCACGTGTATCACCATCTAATTTCGTTAGCACTACACCATCTATTCCAAGTACTTGATTAAACTTTTCTGCTACATTTACTGCATCTTGACCTGTCATAGAGTCTACTACCAATAGAATTTCATGTGGTTTTACTTGGGATTTTACATTTTTAAGTTCGTCCATCAGTTCTTCGTCTATATGTAATCGCCCAGCTGTGTCTAATATTACAACATCATTTAATTTTGATATTGCAACATCTATTCCTTGTCTTGCAATTTTAACTACATCCTTAGAGTTTTCATTTGCATATACTGGTATGTTTAGTTGGGCTCCTACAACCTGCAATTGCTTTATAGCCGCTGGCCTGTAAACATCACATGCAACCAGCAATGGTTTTTTCCCCTGTTTTCTAAGCAAATTCGCTAACTTTCCTGCAGTTGTTGTTTTTCCTGAACCTTGAAGTCCTACTAACATTATTATTGTTGGTGGGTTTGGTGTAAAATGAATCTTACTCTCTGCTCCTCCAAGTAATTCTACCATTTCATCTTTAACAATTTTTACAACTTGTTGTCCTGGCGTTAATGATTTTATTACATCTTGCCCTAAAGCTTTTTGTTCAATTGTAGAAATAAATTCTTTTACTATTTTATAGTTAACGTCTGCTTCTAGAAGTGCTAATTTAACTTCTCTTAGCATTTCCTTTAAGTCTGACTCAGTTATACGAGCTTTTCCTCTAATTTTTCTTGTAATTTCTTGAAGTCTAGATGATAATCCTTCAAATGCCATATTGATTCCTTTCTTCTAACTTTTTCTTTAGACTAGACAATTTAATTCTTTTTTTATGCTATCAAGGATGTTTGCTACTTTTCTATCTGATGAATTTGTTTGAATTTTTGTTAGCTCTAATAATATTGTTTGGATTTTTTGTTCTTGTGTTAATGTCTTTTTCATAAATAATAGCTTTTCTTCGTATTCGAAAAGTTTTCCTTCTCCCTTCTTAATAATGTCTCTGACTGCTTGCCTTGTTATGTTATTATTCTCTGCAATTTCTGATAGGCTTAAATCATTATTATAGTAGTCATTAATAAATTCGAATTGTTTTTTAGTTAATAATTTGCCATATATATCACATAGCATACTTATTTCTACTTTTTTATCCATATACTTTCCTCTTACTTCATTTGTAATGCTAATATACTTTACACCTTTTTTTTGCATTTGTCAATAGTTTTTTAAAATTTTCTTACTTTTTTATGTAACTTTGCTACCTTTTCTTATCTCTGAGACGATTATCATATATTGCAAGTATTATTACCCTGTATCTAAAAAACATCTTGCAAACAAATTTATTTTTGTTATAATGTTAGTTATAAGAGGTGTATATTATGGAATTTAAAAGAGCAAGAAATGATGAACAAATAGCTAATAGGCAAGAGGAAATTATAAATGCGTGTTATTCATTATACTTAAATGGGAAATATGATGATATAACATTTGGTAAAATTTCTGAAATAACATCTATCTCTCGTCCTTCTATTTATAATTATTACATCACAAAAGAAGAAATTTTATTAGATGTATTAGAAAAAGAATATTTTAGGTGGTATGAAAACTTTAAAAATTCTTTTGATGAAAATATACGTTTAAGCAAAAGAGATTTATGTGATTTATTAGTTAATTCTTTTGACAGATTTGATATCTTTTTGAGGCTTCTTTCAATTCAATATAATATAATTGAAAAAAACTGCAGTTTTGAAAAATTAACTCAATTCAAAATGAATATTCAGCAAGTTATAAATTCTCTTGAGTTACTAGTTGGAAAAGTATTTCCACGCTCTAATATCGATTCTAGGTCTGAGTTTATTTTAGCAATGTTCTCCGTAGTAGGAATTTTATATGAAATATGCAACCCTAATGAAATTCAATCTAAGGCAATGAAAGTTGCAAACCGAGAATATAAATTACCTAACTATAAGAAACTATATTCTAAATATATTGAATCATTAATTTTAAATTTATAAAAATAGTTTTTAATTTAGTATAAAAATCACTCTGTTTAAAGAGTGATTTTTAATGTGTTTCCTTCGAATCTAATCGATTTTATATTTTTAAATTTTCCCCATACTTTTGATAAATTACTTTTCCAAATTTAATCTCATTTAATTTTTTTTGCAACTCTATGATAATAATCGGAAGAACTGATATTCCTAAGGTATATAACCACTGAGTTTTGTTTAAAGGTACTAATTTAAATACACTTGTAAAACTTGGGACTGTTACTACAATTACTTGCATTATTGTCCCTAATATAAATGCACCTAATAAATATTTGTTTTCAAAAAATCCGCACTTCAAATATTGATTGCTCGCTTTTTACATTAAAACTATGAACAAGCTCTAACATTCCTAAGCTTACAAATGCCATTGTTCTTCCCACTTCTAATCCATATAAATTATTGCCTATTGAAAAACATAGCAGAGTTAACATTCCTAACATAGTTCCTTCTAGGAATATCTTACTCCATAGACCATCTGCAAATAGATTTTTTTTGGAATCTCTTGGTTTTCTATTCATAATACCTTTTTCTGGTGGTTCTAATCCTAATGCAATTGCTGGAAGTGAATCTGTTACTAAATTTATCCATAATAGCTGTATTGCTAAAAGAGGTGATTTGAGTCCCATAAGCAAACCTAAAAATATAGTTACTATTTCTCCTACATTTGTTGCAATCAGAAAGTGAACTGCTTTTCTAATGTTGTCAAAAATATTTCTACCATGTTTTACTGCCTCTACTATTGTTACAAAATTATCGTCTGCTAAAATCATATCTGCTGCATTTTTAGCAACATCTGTACCATTTAATCCCATTGCTATTCCAATATCTGCATTTTTTAAAGCTGGTGCATCATTCACTCCATCACCTGTCATAGCAACCACTGCCCCTGTTTTTCTAAATGCCTTGACAATTCTTACTTTATGTTCTGGTGAGACTCTTGCAAATACAGAATATCTCATTATATTTTTCTCTAGTTCTGCTTCACTTATTTTATCTAGTTCAGCACCTGTTATTGCTAAATCATTTATTCTTAATATTCCCAATTCTTTAGCTATAGCCTTTGCTGTAACAATATGATCTCCCGTTATCATTACTGTCTTTATTCCTGCTTTTCTGCAAGTTGCTACTGCTTCTTTTACACCTTCTCTTGGGGGATCTATCATTCCTATTAGTCCAACAAATGTTAAGTCATTCTCGATTGTTTTAGAATCAACTTTACTTGGAATATTGCTTAAGTCTTTGTATGCAACAGCAATTACTCTTAATGCTTTTTGTGCCATATTTAAGTTTGCTTCTTCTATTTTTTTTCTTGCTATTTCATCCATATTTTTTAAAGAGTCTACATCTTTGTATTTGCTACATTTAGATATTATAATATCTGGTGCTCCTTTAGTAATTACTCTAAATCCTATATTATTTTTATGAATTGTAGACATCATTTTTCTTGTAGAATCAAAAGGAATATCTTTTACTCTTTCCATTTTAATGTATAAATTATTTTTATCTATATTTTCTTCTAGTGCTGCATTTACAATAGCTATCTCAGTGGCTTCGCCTGTTGCAGATTTTTTTCCGTTTATATTTTCAATTTGTGAATCTGTACACATCGAACCAATCTCTAGCAAAAATCTTTTACTATTTGCATCACCTCCACTCGTTACTAGTTCTACCACTTTCATTTTATTTTGCGTTAAAGTTCCTGTTTTATCTGAACAAATTACACTACTACTTCCTAAAGTTTCAACTGCTGGCAACTTTCTTATTATACTATTTTTCTTTGCCATTTTAGTTACCCCAATAGATAGCATTATTGTCACAATTGCTGGTAACCCTTCTGGAATTGCGGCTACTGCTAATCCTACTGATGTCATAAACATTTCTATTGGAGAAATCTTTTTGAAAATGCCTATTATAAAAATAGATATACATATAAATATACAACAAATTCCTAATGTTTTTCCCACTTCTGATAATTTTTTCTGTATTGGAGTTTGAGGTGCCTCATCTGAAATTATCATATTTGCTATTTTTCCAACCTTTGTGTTCATTCCCGTTTCTGTAACAATTGCTTCTCCGTGTCCATTTACTATTATTGTTGATGAAAATACCATATTAATAGTATCTCCTATCGAGATTCCTTTTTTTAAAATAGCTCTTGCTTCTTTTAGCACAGGTACTGTTTCTCCTGTTAGGCTTGATTCCTCAACTTTTAAATTTGAACTTGTTATTAATCTTGCATCTGCTGGCACATAATTTCCTGCTTCTAATAATACTATATCTCCTGGAACTAACTCTGCTCCCTTTACAGTTATTACCTTACCATTTCTTTTTACCTTTGAAACTGGTGCTGTCATTGTCTTTAAAGCCTCTAAGGCTTTCTCAGCTTTTGCTTCTTGGATTAATCCCATAATGCTATTGAATACAACTATTGCAATTATGATTATTGAATCAATGTAATCTCCTGAACCATCTAATTTTGCAACCACTGCAGATATTATTGAGGCAAGTATCAGTATTATTATCATAAAATCATTAAATTGTTTCAAAAATTTGATAATTATATGCTCTTTCTTCTTATCTGCCAATTTATTTTCCCCAAATTTTTTTCTTCTTTCCTCCACTTGCTTATCGTTTAACCCTAATTCTATGTTAGTACTAAGCTCATTTTCCGTTTCAGTAATATCTTTTGTGTACCACATTTTTTCAACACTCTCCTTTGTTTTAGTTTTATATTTTATATATATGTTCTTGTCCTAAATTTATGAACCTTTTATTTTAGTTTACATATTTTATATTGAGTAGATTAATATATATCACTTTATAGGAGGAATTTTTATGTTTTATAATTATATTATGTTGGCTTTGTGCGTAAGTATTGACTCTTTAGGAACTGGAATTACATATGGTTTAAAAAATACTAAAATTTCTATTTTGGCAAAGCTTACTTTATTTGTTCTTTCTTTTGTAATAACTTCTTTTTCCTTATTTATTGGAAATGCTATATCTGGTTTTTTATCTAAAACCCTATGTAATTATATTGGAGCTTCACTTTTGTGTTCTATGGGAATATGGATTATTTTTCAGGCATTAAAAAAAGATAGTTCTGCAGATAATTTACTTAAACATAATGTGCAACATACAAATGTGTATGAATTTTTTTTGAAGTCATTTGGAATTACAATTAAAATTATTCGTGATCCAAAATATTCTGATTTAGATAATTCTAATAATATAGATAGCAAAGAGGCCTTGTTTCTTGCTATTGCTTTATCATTAGACTCTATTGGTGTTTCGATAGGAGGTAGCATCTTAGGAGTTAGCTCTATTTTATTTCCAATTTTAACTTCCTTATTTCAGTTTGCTTTTTTGACTATTGGTAGCTTTTTGGGCAATAAAATTAAAAATATACCTAATATTCCAGATAATGTTTGGAGTATATTGGCTGGTATTTTTTTAATTCTTATAGGTATAAGTAAATTCTTCTTATAGATTTAATTATACACATATGTAGTAACTACTCATAAAACTAAATGTCAACAACTTAATAAAAAAGCGATGTATTTATAAAAAATAATCACATTGCTTTTTTATTAAGTTGTTGGCGTTTAGAATAGCACATCTTTTACCCTTAAAGTTAAAGAACTCCAACTTTTAAGAGAGTTGGAATAAGCTTTTTGTGTTCATCAAAATTTTTATAGTCTTAAAATTAGTTATATAAAGACTTTCAAAAAGTTCGACGAAAATTGTCTATGGTGCAGATGGCCGATTTGTCTTTATTTATACTTATTTAATAATATTCTTTCATATCTATTATACTGGAATTAAGACTTTTCTTATTTTAAAATATCTATATATATTTTAAAATATTTATACTATTGCATTACTTATTGCATTACTTTAACAGTTCATTAATTGTCCTTATTTTTGCTATATTATATACCTTAATTATTGTTTTTGTAAATACATACATCACAATCTTTTCTTTCCAATTTAGACCTTTCACTATTTCATCTACTACTACATCTTTCATAACATATCCTCCTACATATTTATTGAAGCTTCTAACTGGAGGATATAACTTATATGGTTTCGTTGGCGAAACCATTATGTAAAACTAGTTTTTTATTTCATGAAAATAATAAAGTACATTTTTATAAAATTAAAAATGCACTTTGTATAATTCTTTTATATCTACTTTTAACGTTGAAGCAATTAAAATCATTGTTGAAAATCTAGGCTCTTCCTCTTGCCTTTCAATTTTACTTAATGTTCCTTTAGATATCCCACATAATTTTGCTAATTCTTCAAATTTTATATTTTTCTTTTTCCTAATCTCCCTTATTAATATTTCTATTCTCATTTTAAACCTCATCATTAGTATGTATATTGTTTTTTAAAATCATACACTAGATTTGGTTTCGTTTGCGAAACTAAGCAAAAATAAAAGAGGCTTTATACCCCTTTTGCTAGTTTTACTGTTCTGGATCTACTTAAGAAACTAGTTAGCTAGTTCTTCTTAAATATTGTATTTGCTCAAATCTCTTAACATTTGAAGTAAATATGCACCATTATTTTTGTCCATTTCATCTTTTTCCAAGTTTCTTTTTCCAAAACATTCAAATCCATTATTTTCATAAAACTCTTTTAACTTTTCGTTATCTTCACATTCCAAAAATACATGTCTTCCACCTATCATATTCTGAATTTCTTTTATTTTATCACAAGCAAATTTTAATAATACTTCTCCTGAAATTAATTTATCATATCCATTATTATAATTTTTGCCTATTTGTCCTATTAATGGTAATGCTATATTGTATCCTTTAATTTCATTGTCATATTTAGCATGCTTCAAAAGACTTTTTCTTTTAGTATTGCTAAGTATAACCTTTTTTATAATAGTAGATTTATTAGCTATAGCAAAATAACCTACAATAACTTCCTTTTCCTTATGTTGACTCATTACAATATAAGTTCGTGAAATATCCTGTTTTGAAAATTCTATTGCTTTTTCTTTTAAAAAATATTCTACATCATTATTTAAATCACATTTAAAATCTTTTAAAACTTCTTTTGTTCTACTTTCTCCAACTGCATTGTAAATATCTTTTAAATTAATTATTTTGTATCCCATATTTTATTTGCTGAATATCTTCCTTATTTGTTCTTTATCAGTAACGTCTTCTACTCTTTTATTAACTGTTACTTTTTTGGCCTTTTTATTTTCTGCATTTTCTAATGCTTTAATAAATTTTTCAGCCGATTTTCTATCTTTAATAACTATATTTTTTAGAAAACTTTTAGTTGCCATATCTATCATCTCCTAGTATATTATATGTGATATTTACAATTATTATAACACAAAATTTACATAATATCAAACTCGCCTTATATTATT
>CALXZT010000029.1 GCA_944393315.1 uncultured Clostridia bacterium | reverse complement strand
ATAAATGTAGACCCAGGAACAATGAATCCATATGAACATGGAGAAGTATTTGTAACAGATGATGGAGCAGAAACAGATTTAGACTTAGGACATTATGAAAGATTTATAGATGAAAATCTAACAGCAAACTCAAGTGTAACAATGGGGAAAATATATTCAAGTGTAATAGAAAAAGAAAGAAGAGGAGACTATTTAGGAAGAACAGTACAGGTAATACCTCACATAACTAATGAAATAAAAGAAAAAATATACAGTTTTGAAAATACAGACACAGATATAGTAATAACAGAAATTGGTGGAACAGTAGGAGATATAGAAGGAGTATCAATAATAGAAGCTATAAGACAGGTAGGCCTAGAAAAAAATCCAGAAGATGTATTATATATACATGTAACATTATTGCCATATATATTTGGCTCTAATGAAATAAAATCAAAACCAACACAACACTCAGTAAAGGAATTGCAAAGCTTAGGAATTCAACCAAACATATTAGTATGTAGAACAGAGCAAGACATACCAGAAAGTATTAAAGAAAAACTAGCTTTATTCTGTAATGTAAGAAAAACTAGTGTAATTCAAAACAAAACAGCAGATAATCTATATGCAGTTCCATTAATGCTAGAAAAAGAAGGTTTAGCAAGAGAAACATGTAACCATTTAAAACTAGATAGATATATTCCAGATAATTCAAAATGGGAAGAACTAATTGAAAATATAAGAAAAATCGAAGATAAAAAAATAACAATAGCAATAGTTGGAAAATATGTTAAACTAGAAGACTCATACATTTCAGTAATAGAAAGTTTGCACCATGCAGGATTTGCAAATAAAGTAAAAGTAGATATAAAATTAATAGATGCAGAAACAATAACTTCTGATACAGCAGAGGAAAAATTAAAAGGAATACAAGGAATTATAGCTCCAGGAGGATTTGGAAATAGAGGCGTAGAAGGAAAAGCAGAAGCTATTAGATATGCAAGAGAGAACAAAATACCATTTCTAGGCATATGCCTTGGAATGCAAATGGCAGTAATAGAATTTGCAAGAAATGTTTTAAACATAAAAGATGCAAATTCAACAGAATTTGATAGCAAAACAAAAAATCCAGTAATTCACATAATGGAAGAGCAAAAAGTAGTAGATAAAAAAGGTGGAACTATGAGACTTGGAAGTTACCCATGTAAAATAAAAGAAGGAACATTAGCACACAAATTATATGGAAAAACTTTAATTGAAGAAAGACATAGACACAGATTTGAATACAACAATGACTATAAAAATAGATTAGAAGAAGCAGGATTAATTTGTTCTGGAACATCACCAGATGGAAAACTAGTAGAAATAGTAGAATACAAAAACCATCCATATTTTATAGCAAGTCAATTTCACCCAGAACTAAAATCTAGACCCAATAGACCATCACCTTTATTTGTAGGATTAGTAGAAGCAGCAAAGAAACTAAAAGAAGGGAGAGAAAGCAATGGAATTAACATATAAAGAGTGGCAAGAAAATTGCCAAAAATCAATCAAGAAATCAAGAAAAGATTATATCGGATGGGACGAGTATTTTATGGAAATTGCTAAACTCTCTGCAAAAAGAAGCAAAGACCCCAACACACAAGTTGGAGCTTGTATAGTAAGTGAAGACAATAGAATATTATCAATTGGATATAATGGAGCACCAAATGGTTTTCCTGATGAAAATATGCCATGGGAAAGAAGTGGAGAAAATCTATATACAAAATACTTTTATGTTTGCCATGCAGAATTAAATGCAATTCTAAATTATAGAGGAAACAAAAAAGACTTAGAAAAAGCAAAAATATATGTAGACTTATTTCCATGCAATGAGTGTGCAAAACTAATAATTCAATCAGGAATTAAAGAAGTAATATATTTGTCTGATAAATATAACGGAACTGAAATAAATATAGCAGCTAAAATGATGTTTGAAACATGTAAAGTTAAATATAGAAAATTAGATATAGAAAAATAAAATAATTTTTTAGCACTCTCCTATTGACATTGCTAAAAAATATGTTATAATAACATATGTAAAGAAAAATGAAGGGCACATTTTATAAAAGATGTGCTCTTAGTTAGCTTAAAAAAGGCAATATAAATATTTAGCAAAAATATAATCTAAAATGATTAATAATATAAAATAAGGAGGAGAGGAAAAATGAATATTCAAAAATTTACTCAAAAATCTTTAGAAGCTATTCAAAATGCACAAACTATAGCAGTACAAAATCAAAATGCACAAATTGAGCAAGAACATATACTTTTAGCCTTACTTGAACAAGAAAACAGCTTAATCAAAGAGCTACTAAAAAGAATGGAAGTATCAGAAAACTTTGAAGAAGAAGTAAGAAGAAAAGTAGAAAATAAACCTAAAATGATGGGAGGAGCAAGACAAGCAGGAAGTATTTATGTATCACAAGATACAGAAAGGGTCTTAGCAAATTCAGAAACAATTGCTAAAAACATGAAAGATGATTATGTATCAGTAGAACATATAATGATCTCACTATTTGACAATGCAAATAGTGAGATCAAAGAACTATTTAAAAAATTCAATATTACAAAAAACAACTTTTTAAAAGTGCTTTCAAATGTAAGAGGAAACACAAGAGTTACAACAGACAATCCAGAAGAAACATATGATGTTTTAAAAAAATATGGTCAAGATTTAGTAGAACTAGCAAGAAAGCAAAAGTTAGATCCGGTAATAGGAAGAGACACAGAAATAAGAAACGTAATAAGAATTTTATCAAGAAAAACCAAAAATAACCCATGTTTAATAGGTGAACCAGGAGTTGGAAAAACAGCAATAGCAGAAGGATTAGCATTAAGAATAGTGAAAGGAGATGTACCAGAAGGTTTAAAAGACTGTACAATATTTTCACTAGATATGGGTTCATTAGTAGCAGGAGCTAAATATAGAGGAGAATTCGAAGAAAGGCTAAAAGCAGTTTTGCAAGAGGTAAAGAAAAGTGAAGGAAAAATAATACTATTTATAGATGAAATACACACTATAGTAGGAGCTGGAAAAACAGAAGGAGCCATGGATGCTGGAAATTTATTAAAGCCTATGTTAGCACGTGGAGAACTGCACTGTATAGGTGCAACCACACTAAACGAATATAGACAATATATAGAAAAAGACCAAGCCCTAGAAAGACGTTTCCAACCAGTAATGGTAGATGAACCAACAGTAGAAGACACAATATCAATATTAAGAGGACTAAAAGAAAAATATGAAGTATTTCATGGTGTAAAAATATCAGATAATAGTCTAATCGCAGCAGCAACATTATCACACAGATATATATCAGATAGATTTTTACCAGACAAAGCAATAGACTTAATAGATGAAGCATGTAGTATGATAAAAACAGAGATGCAATCAATGCCAACAGAGCTAGACGAAGTATCAAGAAAAATTATGCAATTAGAAATAGAAGAAACAGCACTAGGCAAAGAAAAAGATGAAATATCAAAACAAAGATTACAAGATTTACAAAAAGAAAAAGCAGAATTAAAAACTAAATTTGACAGTATGAAAGCAAAATGGGAAAACGAAAAACAAGCAATAGGAAAGGTTCAAAAATTACGTGAGCAAATAGATCAAGTAAACTCAGAAATAGAAAAAGCTGAAAGAAATTATGAACTAAACAAAGCAGCAGAATTGAAATACGGAAAACTACCAGAATTGCAGGCAGAATTAAAAAAAGAAGAAGAATTATCAGAAAAAACAAAAGAGACAGGATTACTTAGAAACAAAGTAACAGAAGATGAAATAGCAAAAATAATATCAAGATGGACAGGAATACCAGTAGCAAAACTAATGGAAGGAGAACGAGAAAAAATTCTACATTTAAGCGAAATACTTCATAAAAGAGTAATAGGTCAAGATGAAGCGGTACAAAAAGTATCAGAAGCAATAATGCGTTCAAGAGCAGGCATAAGTGATCCACGTAAACCAATAGGTTCATTTATGTTCTTAGGACCAACAGGTGTAGGGAAGACAGAACTTGCAAAATCACTAGCAGAAAGTCTATTTGATGATGAACATAACATAATTAGGATTGATATGTCTGAATACATGGAAAAATATTCTGTATCAAGATTAATAGGTGCACCTCCTGGATATGTAGGATATGAAGAAGGAGGGCAACTAACAGAAGCAGTGAGAAGAAAACCATATTCTGTAGTACTATTTGACGAAATAGAAAAAGCACATCCAGACGTATTTAATATATTATTACAAGTTTTAGATGATGGAAGAGTAACAGATTCACAAGGAAGAACCATCGACTTTAAAAACACTATAATAATATTAACTTCAAATTTAGGTTCAGAATATATTCTAGAAGGAATACAAGCAAATGGTGAAATTTCAGAAGAAGCAAAAGAAAAAGTATCAAAACTATTAAAACAAAGCTTCAGACCAGAATTCTTAAACCGTTTAGATGAAATTGTATTTTACAAACCATTAAGAAAAGAAGAAATCACAAAAATACTAGATTTATTAATAAAAGATATTGAAAGAAGACTAGAAGATAAACATATAAAATTAGAATTAACTCAAAATGCAAAAAACTATCTAATTGATAATGGATATGATGAAATATATGGGGCAAGACCACTTAAACGTTTTGTTCAAAAGAAACTTGAAACACTAATTGCAAAACAGATTTTGATGGAGAAAATTATGCCTAATAGTAAAGTAGAAATTGATTGCAAAGAAAATGAATTATATGTATTGCACAGCTAATATAAAACATGGTAAAATGTATAAGCATTTGAAGATAATAGTAAGAAAAAAATAGCTATATTTTCAATTTGAAATGTCGAAATGGAGGAGCATAATGGTAATATTTGGTATAGATATAAGAATATACTTTTTACTATTCATGATATATTCAGTAATTGGATGGTGTTTAGAGGTAATAGGAAAGTTAATAGAAAGCAGAAAATTCGTAAATAGAGGATTTTTAATAGGTCCTTACTGCCCAATATACGGATATGGAGCATTATTAATAACATTTTTATTAAAAAAATATACAGAAGATCCATTCACATTATTTATAATGGCAATTTTAGTTTGTGGAATATTAGAATACTTAACAAGCTATTTTATGGAAAAAATATTTAAAGCCAGATGGTGGGATTATAGTAAGAGAAAGTTTAACATCAATGGACGTGTTTGTTTAGACACAATAATTCCATTTGGATTATTAGGATTATTTATAATGTATATAACAAATCCATTTTTTCTTGAAACACTTGAAAAATTACCAGAAATTTGGCTAAATATACTATTTTGGGTACTGCTAATTATATATGTAACTGATACTATTGTTTCAACAGTAGTAATAAGTTATATAAAGAAAGCATTAAAATTCATTGGAAAAGAGCTAGATAATACGGAAGAAATAACAAAGAGAATTAAAGAAGTATTAATGCAAAAATCTCCATTACACAGAAGGTTAGCAAATGCTTATCCTAAATTAGAAACTGTAAAGTTAAAAATAAAAGAAAAAAAAGAAGAAATAAAACAACAAGTAGAAGAACAAACTAGAGAAATCAAAAAACAGATAAAAAATCAAAAAGAGGAAATAAAGCAACAAATAGAAAATCAAAAAACAGAGATAGGGAAAATACTAGATAAAAAAATAAAAAAAAGTGAAAATCAAGAAAAAAAATCTAACTAAAAAGACTAATATCAAAAAAGAGACTACTTTAAAAATTGAAGTAGTCTCTACCCTATTATTCCCATTCAATTGTTGCGGGAGGTTTAGAGGTTATATCATAAACAACTCTGTTAACATGTTTAACTTCATTAACAATTCTACTAGAAACCTTTTCTAAAATGTCATAAGGAATTTTGCTCCAAACACCTGTCATAAAATCAGTAGTTTCAACAGCACGTAGAGCAATTGTGTAATCATAAGTTCTTTCATCTCCCATAACACCAACTGATTTTAAATTTGTAAGAACAGCAAAGTATTGGTTAATATTTTTATGAAGTTTAGCATTTGCAATTTCCTCTCTAAAAATGCTATCAGCCTCTTTTAAAATATCTAACTTGTCATCAGTAATATCACCAATAATTCTTATTGCCAAACCAGGACCTGGAAATGGTTGCCTATAAACTAAATTTTCAGGAATCCCAAGTTCTAAGCCGGTCTTACGAACTTCGTCTTTAAATAAATTTCTCAAAGGTTCAATAATTTCTTTAAAGTCAACATAATCAGGAAGACCACCCACATTATGGTGGCTTTTTATGACAGCACTTTTGCCAAGACCACTTTCAATTACATCTGGATAAATAGTACCCTGCACTAAAAAGTCAACAGTACCAAGCTTTTTAGCTTCTTGTTCAAAAACTCTTATAAATTCTTCCCCAATAATTTTCCTTTTTTTCTCCGGATCTGCAACTCCTGCAAGTTTTTCTAAAAATCTATTTTTGGCATTTACACGAATAAAATTTAAATCGTAATTTTCTGTAAATATTTTTTCTACTTCATCTCCCTCATTTTTTCTAAGTAAACCATGATCAACAAAAATGCAAGTTAAGTTTTTGCCAATAGCTTTACTCAAAAGTACAGCTGCAACAGAAGAATCAACTCCTCCAGATAGAGCACATAAAGCTTTTTTATTTCCTATTTTTTCTCTTAGCATTTTAATCTGCTCTTCCACAAAGGAAGACATTACCCAATCACCAGAACAGTTACAAATATTATATAAAAAGTTTTGGATTACTAAAGTACCATTTACTGAATTATTTACTTCTGGGTGGAATTGAATTCCATAAAGTTTTTTCTGAGTATTTTCCATGGATGCATTTGGACAAACTGAAGTATAACCAATTCTGTTAAAATCTTCTGGAACAGTTTCAACATAATCAGTATGACTCATTAAAAAAACATTTTGACTTTCGAAATTTTGAAAAAGTAAAGATGTATTATCAATATTTACTACTGTTTCTCCATATTCTCTAGTTGTTGCTGAAGCAACTTTTCCACCTAATACATGTGCCATTAATTGCATTCCATAACAAATACCTAAAATAGGTATACCAAGTTCAAATATACCATCTGCACATTTTGGCGAATTTTCTCCATAAACACTTGCAGGACCTCCTGTGAAAATTATTCCTTTTGGATTTTTTTCTTTGATTTTTTCTAGTGAAATATTATAAGGAACAACCTCTGAGTATACATTACATTCTCTTACTCTACGAGCAATCAATTGGTTATATTGGCCACCAAAATCTAATATTAAAATTAATTCTTTTGCTTCCATAAAAACTTCCCTTCTTTTTAAATTTGCCATATTTTATCATATTTTAGCATAAAAGTAAATAATTCAATTAACATTGTTATAAGAAATGATTTTAAAAATATTAAGTGAAAATATAGAAGATAATGTAAAAAATATTGATAAATTTTAAAACATATGTTAAATTTATGTATAGTTAAGGAAAGGAGAATCAAAATGAAAAATGAATTATTAATAAAAAAATGTAAATCATGTGGAGCAATAGTAAAAGTCCTAAAAGATTGTAATTGTGACGGATGTGGAATTAAATGTTGCGATGAAGTAATGGAGGTGCTAATACCAAATTCAGTAGATGCAGCAATAGAAAAACATGTTCCAACATATGAAAAAGTAGGAGACGAAATATATGTACAAGTAAACCATGTTATGGAAAAAGAGCATTTTATTGAATGGATATCATTAGTATCAGAAAACCAGGAATATATGGTAAAATTTTATCCAGAACAAAATGCAGAAACAAAATTTCCATATATACAAGGAGCAACTCTTTATGCATATTGTAACAAACATGGGTTATGGAAAACACGAGTTGAATAAAAAAATATTGAAAAAAAAACTGCAGTATAATATAATATAAACTGAAAGGGTGACAAGAAACTATGGAAGAAGAAAAATTAAGAGTATCAAAACTAAATAATGAGGAATTACTTGCTGTAGAAGCTAAAGTAAAAGACTTTTTAGGAAAAATCCAATTAGAATATAAAGATACAAAAGCAAAAGGGGGACAATAAAAAATGAGTGAGGCAGTAAAAAAATTAGAAGAAACAATAGAGATAGACAAAGAAACTCTAGGATTGTTACCAAAAAACAATTTAAAAAACATAACAAAATCATTAGAAAAAATAGAAGACTTAAAAGCCAAATACACAGCCATATATGATGAAATAGTGAAAGAAATAGAAGCTAGATTTCAAAAAATAAATCAAGTAGAAGAAAATCCAGAAATCGGAAAAATTGAAGATGAAATACAAAGAATAGAAGACAATATTACTATTAATCATATGAAAACCTCATATGAAAGAATGGAATTAGATAGGCTAGTATTCTCAATAAACGGATTTTATAAGAAAAAATTAAATGCGGTAAATCAAGACATATATATGGCATTAAAAAAATTTGAATCTGTAGGAATAGTATTAACAGCAAAAGACTTCGACTATAGTGAATATGCCCATGAATACATGAAGGTATTTATTGAAGAAGCAAAAAAAGGTAATGTATACACAGATAGAATAAAAGATACATTTGAAAAACTATATATAAAATGTTCAGAATTAATAATGCATATTAGTTTAAATCTAAGATACTTGTATCATAAAAACGAAAAAAACATAGACAAGTTTTATGCTATGAAAAAAGAGCAAACTCTAGCAGAAATGGAAACAACAGAGGAACAAATTACAGAAAAATGTGGAGCAATGAAAGCAAGAGTTAACAGCCTAAAAGAAAAAGACGATAGAATTATATTAAACAAATTCTTAAATACAGAACTAATAATAAATGACTACAAAAAAGAAAATATAAGTGCTTTAATAAACAAACTACAAACATCAGGACAAAAAGATGATGACGAATTCTACAGTAATGTAAAAAAATTATTAAATAATTTAAAAGAGTATCAAATTTATGCAGAATTTAAATTTTTAGTAAATGATATAATTTCTATGTACAAAAAGAATGAGAAAAATAAAGACAGTAAAGAAAAATCTAAAAAGTTACCATATGATGAAAGAATAGAGGAAATAGCAAAAGCTGAAAAGAAACTATACCAATTAAACGCAAATATAAACAAATCTGGAAGATCACTATTTTTTGCAAAGAAAAAAGAAAAAAGTGAAGCAGAAGTACTTGAAAGAAATAATCAAATACTTCTATTGAAAGATTTATACAGAAAACTTGATGATGATATGATAAACAGAGCAATAAAATCGAAAATATCTGAAACTACAACAATATTAGACACATTAATATTTGCAACATCTTACTATAACTTTATTGCAAGAAAAATAATAAAACAATTTCCAGACATAACTGAAGACGAAATAAATAGCATGATTATAAGACTAAAAGAAGCTATAAAAGAGCCAAATTTTTCTGTTATAAATAACATGAATATAACAGAAGTAAAAGATATGTCAATAATAATTAAAGATAAATACAAACTATTAGGGTTAAATGTCAATAAAGAGGACTTTGAAGAAGGAAGTGTAGACAGTTTAAATGCATCAGCAAAAACATTAACCATATTTAACAACATAAAAAACTCTAATTTAACAATAGAAGAGCTTGACTTTATGTGTAAAGCTAAAGAAATCTTAAAAAAATAGAGGATAAAAATTTGAAATACCAAGTTGAAAAGATAAGCAAGCAAATAAAAATAGAAAAAACTATTAGCAAAATTTTAAAATTTATAATACTTGCTTTATTAGTACTGCTATTAATTATAAACTTGATAATGCTATATCAAACCAATATTAAAAATGAAGAAATTCCACGAATAGGAAACATCTCAGTTTTTAATATTGTTTCAGAGAGCATGGAAAGTGCGATAAATGTAAATGATTTAATAGTAATAAAAAAATGTGCAGAAGATAAAATACAAAAAGGAGACATCATAACCTATAAAAAGGATGATGGCTCTATTATTACACATAGGATTATAAAAATAAATAAAGAAAATGACCAAAATGTATATACTACAAAAGGAGACAACAATGAAGTAGAAGATGATGAGAAAATAGAATATAAACAAGTCCTTGGAAAGTATTTATTTAAAATAAAAGGGGCTCGGAAAATTTGCCCAAGAACTCCAAAAAAATAATGGACTTATAACAGTAGTATTAATTTTAATAATATTTATAATCATAAAAAACAGTAATGACAAGAAAAAAGAAATCAGAAAAAAAATAAGAGAAAAATATGACATCAAGAAAAAAAGAGATGAATACAATAAAAAAAATAAAAAAGATTTATAGTTTTAAATTTAAAAAACAAGAAAAAGGAACTTCAACTTAAAAAGAAGTTCCTTTTTCACGTTTGCCTAAAATAACTGGTACAGATTTATAAATAATATCAAAGCAAGAAAATTTATCAAGTTCATTATCATCTAAGCAATCTAAATAAATATCTAGCTCTTCTAAGTTTTTGCAAGCTGTTATAATAGCAGGATGTAAATGTGTCTCAAAGGCAAGTTCTACACCTAAGGCTAAAGCTGCAGCAATAGACCCATGTTCTCTACGTCTCATTAATTTATAAGCTTCTCTAAATCTAGCAGTAAAAGGATTTTTGTAAAAAGAAGCAGGTTTAATATATTCTTTTTCGATTAAATCAGTTATTGATTCATATTTATCTGAATGGCTTTTGAATTTTTTATCTACCTCTTCAAAAGAATAAGGTAAATATACCTTTTGGTCTTCGTCTGAAATAATTAAACAATTATTTGAACTATTTGGTACAGATAAATTGGTCAAGAATTTATTTTTATTAAATACTTCACTGGTTATTGACAACTTGTTTGATTTTGCTGAAATCTTAAAAGCATCAGCAATTGAAAAACTTATAAGGTCTTTACTCTTACCAAAGTTTGTAAAAGCAACATTATCAGAAATTTCAACATCCAAATTAGTTGAAACTCTGTAAACCCCATCAGTTTTAAAAATAGTTATTTCAGAAGATTTGCTTTTTAAAGACAAATTATCTTGAGCGCTAGAAAAATATGAAGAATTTTTGCCCAAAAACAGTACATATTCATCGTTGCCAGCATAAATTTCATAAATATCATCATTCGCAGAAATTTCCAGTAGACTTTGAGCTGTATTTAAAGCAAAAACAAAAGGATTTTTAGTTGCCTTATCTACGTTAGAAGATTTAGATGTAGATACTTTTGAAGTGCTATTTTTAGCAGTGGTTCTAGACTTAGATGAGGTTGATCTTCTTCGAGTAGAGGTTGTTTTTTTTATTTCTTCAATTTCGTCAGCAACCAATTTTTTCATTTGTTAATCATTCCTTTCCGATAAAATAGATAATATCATTTTCTATTATAATTTATTTAAAATCAAAAATCAATAAGACAAAACAAAGTTTAAAAAATGTAATACCTATGAAATATAAATGTAACAATTGCAAGAAAAATGAAATAAAAATGTAAGAAAAATGTTACTAAAATGTAATAAAACCTATGTGCTTAATAGCTACGGAAAAAATAGAAAAATTACCTAAAATTACATTAAAATATTTGCCGTAAAATGTTGAAAAAAGTCGCCCTTTATGATATAAATATAAAGAAAAAATAAGACTAAAAAATAAATGAAAAATGAGAAAAATTTAATTAAAAATTAATACGAGAAAATATTTAGAAATCATTGAAAAACAAGCATAAGCAAACAAAAATAAATAGAGTATAGATAAAAAATTGGAAAGGAACATATGAAATGAGAACAAAAAGTATAAAAAGGAAAGTATCAAACCTACTATTGCTAGTAATACTTATAGCAATAGTAGTTGGAATATATTACAACATTTACAATTCAAGAGCAGAAAACATAATAGAAATTGCAGCTGTAGCATTAGATAACTATGGCTATTTATCAAGTGAAGAATTTACATTAGAAGCAAAGAAAAATGCAAATGGATTGTATGAAATAGAATTACCAGAAAGTGTAAATACTAAAAAGGTAGGGCAAGTTTATGAAATCTCAATAGAAGACACATCAAATCCAGAAGCAGAAAAAGAAGTTTTATTAGCAGAAAATAATATAATAACAATTTCAGAAGAACAACTTACAAACAAAAAAATAAATATCACTTTAGCATATGACATAGAGATTTTAACTCAAAAAGAAGATGAAACATTTGAAAAAAATTTACTATCAGAAAAAACACTTGAAGAAATAAAAGAACTAGAAATAACTGAAGATATGCAGCTACTATATGGAAAAATACTAAAATATGAAGATGAGGAAAATGGAAAACTAGTAGAAGTAAGAGGATATTTACCAAAAGATGCAGAGCTACAAGTTACTGAAGTTTCAAAACAAGACATACAAAATCTTTTAGAAGGAAAAACAGTAAATGTAGCATATGACATAACAATAAGATTACCAATTACAAAAGAAGATGGAACAATAGAATATCAAGAAATAAATCCAGAAGATTTTAGCGAAAAATGTGAAGTAACAATAAAAGATGCAGAAATTGAAATGAACTCAGAAGTATATCACATTAAAGAAGATAATACAGTCGAGCAAGTAGAAATCAAAGATAACACAGAAAAAAATGTTACATTTGAAGCTACTAATTTTTCAGTTTATGCAGTAGTAACAGAAGAGCAAGCAGATGAAAATGAATTGGAGGGTAATACATCACAAGAAGATACAACACCACCAACAATAACAGTAAATCCAACATCGGTATCAGCATCTGATTCAGTGGATATAACAATAACAGCAAATGATACAGGCTCAGGACTAGCGGCTTCAAACACATATCAATATGCACTAATACCAACTAGTTTATTAACAATAGATTCTAAAAATGTTATGACAAATACAGAGCCTGTATGGGAAGAATATACAAGTGGAGAAAAATTTACCATAGGAGAAGGACAGACAGGAACAAGTTATTTATTTGTAAAAGCGGTAACAGATAATAACGAAAATTCAAGTTATCAGACAACAAGTGATAATTCGTATACATTACAAGTAAATACAGGAAATAAAATAGAAACATTTAGAACTCATATGTTTGGACAATACGAATTTGTTAATGGTTCTGAATCATCAGTAACATTTTCACCAAATGGTAATACAATGTGGGCAAACTCACAAAGTACAACTGTAACAGTAACATCTACGGATGATATGGAAGTACATGGTATAGCATATTTATGGACACAATCATCAACTGAACCAACACTAGACGAAAATTGGAATAGTTGGACAAGCGAAAGTAACAGTCAAACCATAACAAAATCAGATGGAACAGGAATTTATTATTTGTGGATATTAGTAGGCAACAGTAAAGAAGATATGACAATAGTAGGTTCAAATGCGTTTTATCTAGATAATACCCAGCCAACAATAACAGCTATACCAGCATCTGCAACAACAGATTCAGGAAGTATAAAGGTAATGATAACGGTAGCAGACATAGGCTCAGGATTGGCAACTACAAACAATTATCAATACTATTTATCATCAAGTCCTATGGCACTTGAAGGCGGAACATGGACTAATTACACAAGTGGAAATATGTTCACAATAGGAGAAGGAAAAACAGGAACATACTATCTATTTGTAAGAAGAATAACAGATAGTACTGATAACATAAATACAACAAATGGAACAGAAACAACAATAGATGGAGAAACATATCAAAGATTTGGACCATATACATTCGAAACAGAGAAACCAGATACAACACCACCAACAATAAGTGATATGATAATAAAAACAGCGGCTGATATAACAGCAGAAGATTATGGTGGATATTTAACAAACTACTCATCAGCAAATGGGGCAAATGTTAATTGGAGAATATTCCATTCAGATGGAGAAAACATATACCTAATAGCAGAAGATTATATACCAATACAATATGTACCAGAGGGAAAAGGTGGAACAGAAGTAACACCATCTGAAGAATATGACAGAGGGTTTGAAATTACTCCATATTCTGATTATGCAGGATGGTCAGATATATCAAGTAGTAGTATAGCAACGAAATGGTTAAGTAAATATTTAACTTCAGAATATACAAGTACAAATCAAAACATGAAAGCAACAGCATATTTATTAGATACTGACCAGTGGGCAGGATTCAAAGATAGCAGCGGATATGCAGAATATGCAATAGGAGCACCAACACTAGAATTATTTGCAGCATCTTATAATACAACACATACGGATAAAATGATAGATGTGCAGGTAGGAAATGAATATGGTTATCAAATAAAATGGAGTAATAATTTAGGTTATAGCGCTTCTATAAGTGGAATAAACAAATCAGAAGATTTGTATATAATAAGCAATTACTCAAATGCAATGGCTATGTGGATGGCATCACCTTCTGCCTTTGGAGAACTTTATATGATGGCAGCAGATTACTCAGGAGCAATACAATATGGACAATACTATTATCCAGGCCCAGGCGCTCGCCCAATAATAGCATTAAAATCTGATGTACAAATTGCAAAACAAGCAGATGGTACATATTTAATAGTAGATGACCCAGAATCAGGAGCTGGAATTTCAGGAAACCCAACATGGAAACAATCACATAATGTTGAAATAATAATAACAGATACGGAAAGTGGTTTAGCAACAGGAGCACAACTACAATATGGATGGAGTACAAGCAATACAGTAGAGCCAACAACATGGACGAATGCAAGTATATCAAGTTATACAGAAGAGGAAACAAGTGCAACCTTTATAGCAACGGGAAGTGGTCTAACAGGAAAATACTATTTATGGGTAAAACCAATAACACTTAAAGACGTAGCAGGAAATACACGAACACAATCAGAAATATCATCAGATACATTCTGGTTTGATAATACCTCACCGACAATAACGGTAACACCATCATCAGTAGCAACACCTTCAAGTAGTATTAATATATCAATAACATTAGCAGATATAGGGTCAAGTGTGGAAGCTACAAGTAGCCGTCAATACTATTTATCATCAAGTCCTACGGCACTTGAAGGCGGAACATGGACTGATTATCAAAGTGGAAATATGTTCACAATAGGAGAAGGAAAAACAGGTACATATTATTTATTTGTGAAAACAGTAAGTGACAATACAGGAAATGTAAGTAATGCAAATGGAACAATAATAACAATAGATTCAATACAATACCATAGATTTGGAACATATGTATTTGAGCAAGAAGAAACAGACAAAACACCACCAATAATAAGTAGTTCAGTATTAAAAACAGCAGATGACATAACAGCAGAAGATTATGGTGGATATTTAACAAACTACTCATCAGCAAATGGGGCAAATGTTAATTGGAGAATATT
>CALXZT010000028.1 GCA_944393315.1 uncultured Clostridia bacterium | reverse complement strand
CCTAAAATATGGTATAAATAATATGTTATATATAGGGGGCAAAATATGTTTAAATTACATTCAGATTACAAGCCAACAGGAGACCAACCTAAGGCAATAGAATATTTATCAAATGGAATAAAAGAGGGAAAGAAATTCCAGACCTTACTTGGTGTTACAGGCTCTGGAAAAACTTTTACTATGGCAAATATTATACAGCAAGTTCAAAAACCAACATTGGTTTTAGCACATAACAAAACCTTAGCTGGACAATTATATAGTGAATTCAAAGAGTTCTTTCCAGAGAATAACGTGGAATACTTTGTGTCGTATTATGACTATTATCAACCAGAAAGTTATATAGCTCAAAGTGATACCTATATAGAAAAAGATGCATCAATAAATGATGAAATAGATAAACTAAGGCATTCAGCAACAGCCTCATTATTTGAGACAAAAGATGTAATAATAGTCGCATCAGTATCATGTATATATGGATTAGGAGACCCAATAGACTATGAAAACATGATAGTATCACTAAGACCGGGAATGGAAAAATCAAGAGACGAAATAATAAGAAAGCTAATCAACATGCAATATACTAGAAATGAGTTAGATTTTAAAAGAGGAACTTTCAGGGCAAAAGGAGATGTACTAGAAATATATCCATCAGACCAAAGCGAAACAGCAATAAGAGTATCATTTTGGGGAGATGAAATTGAAAAAATATCTGAAATAAATCCATTAACAGGAAAATCAACTGCAACAAGAGAACACATCATGATATTTCCGAACTCACACTATGCAACTTCAAAAGAAAAAATGGAAAGAGCAATTGTAACAATAGAACAGGAAATGGAAGAAAGAGTAAAATATTTCAAAGCACAAAATAAGCTAATAGAAGCACAAAGAATAGAAGAGAGAACAAACTTTGACATAGAAATGATGAAAGAAACAGGATTTTGCCAAGGAATAGAAAACTATTCAAGACACATAAGTGGAAGAAAACCGGGAAGCCCACCATTTACATTATTTGACTACTTTCCAGACGATTTCTTACTATTGATAGATGAATCACATGCGACAATTCCACAGGTAAGAGCAATGTATAATGGAGACAGGTCAAGAAAAGATTCATTAGTCAAGTATGGTTTTAGACTTCCATCAGCATATGATAATAGACCTCTGACTTTTAAAGAATTTGAAGAAAGAATAAATCAAGTAATATTTGTAAGTGCAACCCCAGCAGAATATGAACAAGAACATTCAAAAGATAATGTTGTAGAACAGATAATAAGGCCAACTGGATTGCTAGACCCTAAAATAGAAGTAAGACCAGTTACAAATCAAGTAGACGATTTATTAGAACAAATTAGGATAAGAGTAGCAAAAAATGAAAGAATACTAGTAACTACACTAACAAAAAAAATGGCAGAAGATTTAACTGAATATTTAAAAAGCTTAGATATTAAAGTCAATTACATGCATTCAGATATAAAAGCATTAGAAAGGATGGAAATTATACGAAACTTGCGTCTTGGAGAATTTGATGTATTAGTAGGAATAAACTTGTTAAGAGAGGGACTAGACATTCCAGAGGTTTCATTAGTTGCAATATTAGATGCAGACAAAGAAGGTTTTTTACGTTCAGAACGTTCACTAATACAAACAATAGGACGTGCTGCAAGAAACACAGAAGGAACAGTAATAATGTATGCAGATGAATTAACAGAATCAATGGAAAAAGCCATAAAGGAAACAAATAGAAGAAGAAAAATACAATCTGATTATAACGAAAAAAATGGAATTGTTCCAAAAACGATTCAAAAATCTGTAAGAGATGCAATAAAAGCTACAATTCTTGAGGAAGCAGAAACAAAATATGATATTGGAAAAGATGAAAATATAGAAGATATTATAGCTAAATTGACAGATGAAATGCTAAAACATGCAGCAGCAATGGAATTTGAAAGAGCAGCAGAATTAAGAGACAAAATAAAAGAGCTAGAAAAATTTGCATAAATAAATCTTGTATTAAAAACAGAAATAATCTCGTATTAGAATCTTGAAAACTACATAAAAGCATGATAAAATAAACCAAACAAGAAAGTATAAAATTAAAAAAATAATGAATAAAAATTATAAGAAAGCGGGAAACAAAATGATAAATTTCAAAAAACAAATAGCAATAAGTATAGCAGAAGCAATAAAATTAAACAATAATCAAAATCAAGAATTAAAATTAAATAAGCAACAAATAGAAAACTATATAGAAATCCCAAAAGACGAAACAAATGGAGACTATGCTTTTCCATGTTTTAGGTTGGCAAAAGAATTAAAAAAAGCTCCTCAAGCTATAGCAAATGAAATAAGAGAAAACATTAAAATAGAAGAACAAATAATAGAAAAGGTAGAAGTAGTTGGAGGCTATTTAAATTTTTACATAAATAACCAATTACTTATAAAAGAAACTATAAAAGAAATTCAAGAGAAAGAATACTATGGAGCATCAAAAATAGGAGAAGGCAAAAACATTGTATTAGATTACTCTTCTCCAAATATCGCTAAAGATTTTCATATAGGTCATTTACGTACAACAGTAATAGGAGCAGCATTATATAATATTTATAAATATCTTGGCTACCACACAATAGGAATTAACCATTTAGGAGATTATGGAACACAATTTGCCAAATTAATTGAAGGATATAAAAGATGGGGAAAAGAATATAATCTAGAAGAAAAACCTATTGAAGAATTAACAAAAATCTATGTAAGAATAAATGATGCCATCAAAGAAGATGAAAGCATATTAGAGGCATGTAGAGAAAATTTTAGATTATTAGAATCTGGTGACAAATATTGTAAAGAGCTTTGGGAAAAATTTAGAGACTTAAGCATGAAGGAATTTCAAAAAATATATGATTTATTAGGAGTAAAATTTGATGCAGTAATAGGTGAATCTTTCTACTCAGACAAAGTTGCAAATATTGAAAAATTATTAGAAGAAGCTGGAGTCTTAGAAGATTCAGAAGGTGCAAAAATAGTAGACTTAAGTGACAAAGGCTTAGGGGTATGTATAATTAGAAAAGCAAATGGTTCAAGCATATATGCAGCAAGAGATTTAGCAGCAATAAAATACCGAGCAGAAACATATGACTTTGACAAATGCTTATATGTAGTTGCATATGAGCAAGCACTACATTTTAAGCAAATTTTTGAAGTGGCAAAATACTTACAAATTCCTGAAAAATGTGTAAAAGGATTAGAACATGTTCAATATGGAATGGTAAGATTATCATCAGGAAAAATGTCAACAAGAGGTGGAAACGTAGTAAAAATTGAAGATTTGTTAAAAGAATCAATTCAAAGAGTTGAAAAAATAATAGAGGAAAAAAATCCAAATATAGAAAATAAAAAAGAAGAAGCAAAAAAAATAGGAATAGGAGCTGTAATATTTAACAACTTAGCAAATACTATAATTAAGGATCAAATATTTGACTGGGACAATGTGCTTAATTTTCAAGGAGAAACAGGTCCATATATTCAATATACATATGTAAGAACACAAAGTGTATTAGAAAAAGCTGGAAAAATACCAAATGCAGAGCAAATAAATACAGAATTACTAACAGATAAATTATCAAGTTCAGTTTTAAAATTAATCTATAATTTTAATGATATACTAGTTCAAGTAACTGAAAAAAATGATCCATCAATTTTATCAAGATATTTAATTGACTTAGCAAAAAGTTTTAGCGTATTTTACAATGAAAATAAAATTATTTGTGAAGATGAAAATGTGCAAGCAGCAAGACTATATTTAACATTTGCAGTGGGAAAAGTTTTGAAACTAGGAGCAAAATTACTTGGAATCGAAATGCCAAATAAAATGTAAAGAGATAAAAAATGAAACATCAAATTTAGTATTAAAAATTATTTTAAAATTAGTAAATAATACATTCTTAAATTAATTAGTAATACTTGCAAAATTGCAGGTTTTATGTTTTAATGTTCTTGTAAAAGCACGGAGGAAAAGATGAATTTATATCCAAGAGAAATATTAAATAAGGTAGAAGAAATATCAATAGAATTTATACAAAAAAACAAATTAAAAGCATTAATACTAGATGTAGACAATACTCTAATAGGTTATGACCAAAAATTATCTGAAGAAAAAATAAAATGGGCAAAAAACTTAAAAGGTCAAGGCGTAAAATTATACATTTTATCAAATACTAATAAAAAAGAAAAAGTTAAAAAAGTTGCAACTTTATTAGGAATACCATATATATTATTTGCAAAAAAACCGTTAAAATCAGGCTTCTTAAAGATTCAGAAAGAATTGCAAATAGAGCCAGAACAAATTGGGGTTGTTGGTGACCAAATTTTTACAGATATAATAGGTGGAAATAGATGTAAAATGTTTACGATTTTAGTAGAACCAATCAACGAAAAAGACTTACTAATTACAGCTTGGAAAAGACCAATAGAACAAATGATTAAAGAAAAATACAAGAAAACAAAGGAGAAAAACAAGGATGTATTTCAATGATGTGCATATAATATATTATATAGCCATAGCAATATTAGGAGCAATTACAGGAAAACTGACCAATTGGGCTAATTATAGGTTACCAGAACTCAAAAAAGTAATTTCACTAGACTTCTTTAGAAAACAAAAACAATACAGAGAAAATTACTTAGTAATATTGACAAATATAATATTATATATATTAATATTACACAAATTTGGAATACAAAATACAATAACTGCAAACTTAGAAATAATAAAATATTTAATTCTAACTCCAATGTTACTATCAGTATTTGTGATAGATTATAAATTACAAATAATTCCAAATAGATTAAGCTTAACAATTTTTGAAACAGGACTTATAATAGCATTTTTATATGGAGTGTCTAATACAGCAATCACAATAAACATGCTACTTGGAATGATAGCAGGAATAGGAATATTTATATTAATAACCTTACTTAGTAAGCTTATATTTGGAAAAGACTCAGTTGGACTCGGGGATGTAAAACTAATGGGAGGTCTAGGATTATATTTTGGATTAACCAACATAGTAGTTATATCATTAATATCATTTTTCATAGCAGCTATAATAAGTATAATTTTATTAATTACAAAAACAAAAAAGGCAAATCAAGCTATGTCTTTTGGACCTTTCATAGTAATAGCAAGTATTATAAGTATTTTAGTACCAATAAATACAATTCTAAGTATTCTTGTAAAAATATGTACACTAGGATTATACAAAACAAAGTAATAATATAAGAAACATATAATGGGGGAATTTATATGAATGCAAAAATGCAATGGCTTAGAAATAAACTATCAAGCATGAATTTGCAAGGGATGATAGTCTCTAATCCTGTAAATATACAATATCTAACTAACTTACAAGCAGAAGGAATACTTCTTCTTACAAGAAAAGATAATATTTATATTACAGATGGAAGATATACAGAATATGTAAATAAAACTCTAACTATATTTGATGAAATAACGGTATATGATGTAAAAGATATATCATTAGATGACTATGAAAATTTTTTCCTATTTTGTGAAAATGTTGGATTTGAAGAAAATTATTTAACTTATGCTAAATACAAAGAATATATTAGAAAATTTAAAATAAATAGTTTTGTCGAAACAGAAGAAATTATTGAAAAACAAAGAGTAATAAAAGACGAAGAGGAAATAAAAAGCATAAAGCAGGCATGTCAAATTACAAAAAACTGTTTTGAATATATAAAACCATATATAAAGCCAGGAAGTACTGAAAAACAAGTAGCAAGGCTAATCGACGATTACTACTGTAAAAATGCAGAGGGACCATCTTTTGCCACAATAGTGGCAAGTGGAGAAAATTCCTCTAAACCACATGCAGTTCCAACTGACAGAGAATTTACTAATCAAGATATAATAACAATAGATATGGGTTGCGTTTATAATGGATATTGTTCAGATATGACAAGAACATTTTTTATAGGTGAACCAACTGAAAAACAAAAAAAAGTATATAATCTCGTACAAAAAAATCATACTCAAACAATAGATGCAATAAAAGAAGGTGCAAATATCAAGCAGCTAGCAAAAATGGTTGAAAATGATTTTAAATTAAATGGATATAATTTAATACACAGTTTAGGGCATGGAGTAGGATTACAAATACATGAAAAACCATACTTAAGTAGCAGAGTAGATGCAACATTACGTGAAAATATGGTAATTACAGTAGAACCAGGAATATATATACCAGGTGAATTTGGAGTAAGAATAGAAGATACAGTCCTAGTAGAAAAAGGTGGAGCACAAATACTATAGAAAAGATGAATGTTTCAATTTCCAACACGAGGTAAAAATCCCAAAAACTACTTGATTTTATAAGCTAAATAGTGTATAATAAATAAGTCAAACTAACGCAAACAAATTAAGGA
Organism: uncultured Clostridia bacterium; assembly: GCA_944393315.1. Classification (GTDB taxonomy): domain Bacteria; phylum Bacillota; class Clostridia; order TANB77; family CAG-508; genus CAG-269. The sequence continues at coordinate 8,950 of CALXZT010000028.1, read as the reverse complement.
GAATTGAAAGGAGAAAATCACATGGCAGGAGTATACATGGCAGGAGATTTTAGAAATGGAACAACATTCGAAATGGACGGAGGAGTTTACAGAGTAGTAGAATTCCAACACGTAAAACCAGGAAAAGGAGCAGCATTTGTAAGAACGAAACTAAAAAATGTAATAACAGGGGCTGTTTTAGAAAAAACATTCAACCCATCAGATAAATATCCAGGAGCAGACATAGAAAGAAAAACAATGCAATATTTATATAATGATGGAGACTTATACTATTTTATGGATAATGAAACATATGATCAGCTACCATTAAACAAATCAGACTTAGGAGACACTTTAAAATACTTAAAAGAAAATATGGAAGTAACAATATTATCATTCAAAGGAAAAGTATTTGCAGTAGAGCCACCAATATTTGTTGAATTAGAGGTAACATACACAGAGCCAGGTTTCGCTGGAAATACAACAACAACCTCTGGAAAACCAGCTACATTAGAAACAGGTTTAGAACTACAAGTTCCAATGTTTGTAAATATAGGAGATGTACTAAGAATAGATACAAGAACTTGTGAATACATGGAAAGAGTTTAAAAAGGAGGATAATGCAGGCTAAACTTAAAATATAACCCGCATTTTGTAAGATGGCAGAATTAGAAAAAGAAATTCAAAAACTTAAACAGCGAATAAGTGAATTAGAAAGCAAATTAGATAATATACAAAACATCGTTGAAGACATCGAAAAAGACATATATTTAGACGAGGAGATAGAAGAACAAGAAGACACAATAACTTGTCCTTATTGTGATTATGAAATACCAATTTATTATGATGAGAGTTTAAAAGAAGTAGAATGTCCTGAATGTCAAAACACAATAGAATTAGACTGGACTGGAGACACAGAAGATAGCTTTGGATGTAATGGACACTGTTCTTCATGTGGTGGATGTGAAGACGATGATGAAGAAAAAAACAAATAAAAAGTGAGGAAAAAATGGAATATTTATATATTTTGAAAGATGCTCTAGTATGGGTAGTAACTATATTTTGGATATACCAAATAGGAATAAGCCTATGTTCATTAATAAAATTAAAAGATAAACCATTTAAAGTAAGTAAAAAACACAAATTTATGGCAATAATACCTGCACACAATGAAGAGATGGTCGTAGGTAGCCTAATAGAAAGTTTAAAAAATCAAACATATGATAAAGACTTATATGACATATATGTAATTGCAGACAACTGCACAGACAATACAGCCAAAATAGCTGAAGAAGCAGGAGCAATAGTATACAAAAGGTTTGATAATGTAAATAAAACAAAAGGTTATGCTTTAAATTGGTTTTTACAACAAAAAATAGCTGAAAACGCTGATTACGATGCATTTTTTGTGTTTGATGCAGACAACATTGTAGATAAAAATTTTATAACAGCAATGAACAAAAAATTATGTGAAGGAGAAGATGTAGTTCAAGGATACAGAGATATTAAAAATCCTACAGACAATTGGATAACTGCAGGATATGCTCTATTTTACTGGACATTACACAGATTCTATCACTTAGCAAGATATAATATAGGACTATCACCATTGCTAAATGGAACAGGTTTCATGGTTAGATTTGATTTAGTAAAACCACAAGGCTGGGACACAAAAACTCTAACAGAAGATATAGAATTTTCTTTAAAAACAATAATATCAGGTAGAAAATTAGGATGGGCAACAGATGCTATTGTATATGATGAACAGCCAACATCTTTTAAACAATCTTGGTCACAAAGAAGTAGATGGACAGTTGGACATATACAATGTGTTAGCAGATATACAGGCGAATTAGTAAAATCAATAATGGAACACAAATCTTTAGTAAATGTAGATGGTTTCTTATATATAATAGGAAGTATTCCAATGTTTATAGTTTCCATAGTATTGATACTTGCAAACTTCATAATGTATCTTGCAAAAACAATGTCAGGAATAGGACTAGTAATTAATTTAGGAATGTATATAATACCAACTTTATTTTTACCATCAATTACTGCGATAATTGCAATGTTTCTGGATAAAAAGCCAATTAAGCCTATGATAAAAGGGCTACTTGCATATCCATTATTTATGGGAAGTTGGCTAGCAATAAACTTTAAATGTTTATTTAAAAGAGAAACTTCATGGGAGAAAATAAACCATGTTCGCAACATTAAAATTGCAGATGTAAATAATTTTGAAGAAAAAGTTATCTAATTTAAATGTGGAAAATATGGCATAATACTTATGATAAGATAAGAGGTGCCATTTTTTCCGTGTATTGGGGCAAAGGAGAAATATATGTTATTTATAAATAAAACAAAAGTATATGCTTTTGTTGGTCCATCAGGAACAGGAAAAAGTTACAGAGCACAGATGGTAGCAAGTGAAAAAAACATCAAATATATAATTGATGATGGACTTTTAATAAAAGAAAATCAAATTATAGCAGGAACTTCTGCAAAAAAAGCACAAACTAAAATAGAGACTGTAAAGCAGGCAATATTTTTAGATGAAGACAAAAAAACAGAAATGTGTAATGCAATAAAAAAATATAGACCTGAAAGTATATTAATACTAGGAACATCTGATGATATGGTAAAAAAGATTGCTAATAATTTAAATTTACCTCAAATAGAAGAAATCATTTATATAAATGATGTAGCAACAAAGCAAGAAATGGAAACGGCAAGAAGAATAAGGCAAACAGAAGGTAAACATGTTATACCAGTTCCAACATTTCAAATAAAAAAAGATTTTTCAGGATATTTACTAGATCCACTTCAAATATTTAAAACAAAAGGAAAAGGGCAAAAACCATATATTGCTGAAAAATCAATAATTAGACCTACTTTTAGCTATTTAGGAAATTTTACTATATCAGATAGTGTATTTAAAGAAATTGTAGAATATTTAGCTTCCAAAATACCAGAAATACATAAAGTATTAAAAACTAGAATAGACAATACACCAGAAGGTCCAATAATATATATGGAAGTTTCTGTAGTTTATGGATACAATGTAGTTGAAGTTTTAACTCAATTTAAAAGAAGGGCAAAAAAAGAAATTGAAAACTTAACTGCAATGAATGTGCAATCAATAGAAGTAGTCGCAAAAAATATATATATGCCGGAAACACAATAGTTTTCGGTAAATATACAAAGATAGTAAAACAAGAGATGAAAAAAATTAATAAAAACCGGAGGTACAATAGGATGAAAAAAGCATTTAAAAAGGTTATAAGAAAAATAGTAGAATTCGTACTATTTATATATTGTAAAATAGTTTACAGACTAAAAATTGTAGGTACAGAAAACATACCAAATGAACAAGTAATATTTTGTGCAAACCATAGAAGCTTTATAGATCCACCAATAGTAAAAGTAACATGTACAAGAGATGTAAGGTTTTTAGCTAGAGAGAGCTTAGCAAAAAATAAATTTTTAGCATTTTTAGGATGGGTATTTGACGTAATATATGTAAAAAAGGATTCAAAAGATGTAGGAGCTTTAAAAGGTACACTATCAGCTTTAAAAAAGGGTGAAAGTATTGCTCTTTTCCCAGAAGGAACACGAAATGGTTTAGCAAAAGGCGAAAGTGTAAAAGGTGGAGCAGCCTTTTTTGCAATAAAATCAGGAGTAAAGGTAGTTCCAGTAGGAATAAGTGGAGAAATAAGGCTATTTCATAAACTTACTGTGACTTATGGAAAGCCACTTGATTTTAGTATGTATAAAGATCCAAAAAATAAAGAAGAAGTAGAAATAGTAACTGATAAAATTATGGAAGAGATAAAAAAGCTTTTGTAAAATTAACATAAAATTGAATTAAAATTTATGAACAATTATAAGAGTTAATGTATTTATAAAATATAATTCCCTCCCGCTCCGCAGATGCGGATTGGGAGGGGGAGGTTATTCAGATGTGGGTTTTGCAGCATCTCCAACTGGTTTGGTGTTATCGTTAAATTCTGCGTTTTCTGGTGATGCGGAGGCACCGATAGGAAGACCTGCATTCTTAACTACGTTTTCACCGTTCAAAGCTTTGAGCTTTGTCATCAATTCATCAAGTTGAACTTCAAGTTGGTGTGCATACTCTTCAAGGTTAAGGATTCTTCCATCTTTAGCCTCAATTACACGTTTGAATCTTTCATTGGCGCTTTTTAAATGGCTCGTGCCGAGCCATTCCATAAAGCTACCAACAAGAATTCCATTGGCTGCCGCAAGTAGTGCGACAAACCAATAGAGGTAAGTCCCTTCAGGCGGCGTTACCAGCATGAGCGTGATTGCCACGCTCCACAGAATCACTACAATAAAATTGCGAATTGCTCTAACTTTCCGTTCCATATGAATTCCTCCAATGATATTTTTTTGAGTTCCATTTAAAAACTCTTACAATTATATTATACCATAAAACTTAGAAAAAGTCAAAAAGCAGAGCTTATGAGCTTTTACACGAAGAAATAAGCAAAAAAATATTATGAAAAAAAGTAAAAAAATATAAATTAAGGCAATAAACTTGCCAAAACGAAAGGAATGAAATAAAAAATGAACAATGCAAAAATAAGAAATATTGCAATAATTGCACACGTAGACCATGGAAAAACAACACTAGTAGATGCGCTATTAAAACAAAGCCATGTATTTAGAGAAAATGAAAAAGTAGAAGAAAGAGTAATGGACTCAAATGACCAAGAAAAGGAAAGAGGAATAACAATCTTAGCCAAAAACACATCAGTAATGTATAAAGACATTAAGATAAACATAGTAGACACACCTGGACATGCTGACTTTGGTGGAGAGGTAGAAAGAGTATTAAAAACAGTAGATGGAGTGCTTTTATTAGTAGATGCATTTGAAGGAGCAATGCCACAAACAAGAGAAGTACTAAAAAAATCATTATCATTAAACTTAAAACCAATAGTTGTAATAAACAAAATAGATAGACCAGGTGCAGAGCCACTAAAAGTGGTAGACCAAGTAATTGAATTATTCATTGACTTAAATGCAACAGATGACCAATTAGACTTTCCAGTAGTATTTGCATCTGCAAAAAACGGAATTGGAAAAATGAATTTAGAAGATGAAACAGAAGACTTAAGCTGTTTATTTGAAACAATAGTAAATACAATCAAACCACCTGCATGTGATGAACAAGGAACACTACAAATGTTAGTATCAAATATAGATTATGATGACTATGTAGGAAGAATTGCAGTAGGAAGAGTAGAAAGAGGAACTGTAAAAGTAGGACAACCAGTAACAATATGTGGGGCAGATGATAAAATCTCACAAGGAAAAGTTGCAAAAGTATACACACATGTTGGACTAAAAAAGGTAGAAGTAGAAGTTGGAAAAGCAGGAGATATAATTGAGGTTGCAGGGATTCCAGATATCCACATAGGAGATACAATATGTGAATTTAACTGCCCAGATAAAATTCCATTTGTAGATATTGATGAGCCAACAGTATCAATGACATTTAGTGTAAACAATGGACCATTTGCAGGAAAAGAAGGAGAATTTGTAACATCACGTCACATACGTGATAGATTATTCAAAGAACTTGAAAAAAATGTAAGTTTACGTGTAAAAGAAACAGATTCGCCAGACTCATTTGAAGTATCAGGAAGAGGAGAACTACACTTATCAGTACTAATTGAAACAATGAGAAGAGAAGGATTTGAACTATTAGTATCACGTCCAAAAGTTATAATAAAAGAAATAGATGGGGTTAAATGTGAACCAATCGAAAGATTAGTTGTAAATGTACCAGATGACAGCATAGGGAATGTAATAGAAAAATTAGGAATGAGAAAAGCTGAAATGGTAAATATGCAGCCAGCTGAAGAAGGACATACAAAAATTGAATTTAAAATACCAGCAAGAGGTTTAATAGGTTATAGAACAGAATTCTTAACAGATACTAAAGGAGAAGGAACAATGAACCACATATTTGATTCATATGAACCTTACAAAGGAGATATAGTATCAAGAGTTAGAGGAACAATTGTGGCATTTGAAGCAGGAAAATCTGTAACATATGGGTTATATAATGCACAAGATAAAGGTGAACTGTTTATAGGACCAGGTGTAGAAGTTTATGAAGGAATGATAGTAGGTCTAAATTCAAGAGGAGAAGATTTAAGCATAAATGTATGTAAAGAAAAGCACTTAACAAATACAAGAGCTTCAGGTTCAGATGATGCATTACGTTTAGTACCACCAATACAAATGTCATTAGAACAAGCAATTGAATTTATACAAGATGATGAACTTGTAGAAGTAACACCAAAATCAATTAGATTAAGAAAGAAGATATTAGACTCTAAAGAAAGAGAAAGAGCTGCTAGAGCAGCAAATAAACAAAAATAATGTATAATAAATTATAATTTTTGTATAAAAAATAGCATAATAAACATAGGAATTTAATATTGTAGTAGGAGAAGACAAAAGTGGACGAAGTAATTTTAGAAGATATAAAGCAAAAAGCTTTAGAAGAGCATATTCCAATAATTATGGATGAAACATTAGAAGTTATTGGGAATATTCTAAAAGATAACAAACCTAAAAGAATACTAGAGATAGGCACAGCAGTGGGATATTCTGCAATATGCTTTTCTAAATACTTAAGCAAAGATGGAGTAATAGACACAATAGAAAGAGATGAAAATAGAATAAAACAAGCTAATGATAACATATCTAAATTAGGGTTAGAAAACCAAATATATATTCATAGTGGGGATGCAGTAGAAATATTGCCAACACTAAATGAAAAATATGATGTAATATTCATTGATGCAGCAAAAGGCAAATATCCATTTTTTCTTAAGGAATCAGAAAGATTACTAAAGCCACATGGAATAATATTTGCAGATAATATTTTGTACAAGGGTTATGTTATGAGTGACTATAACAAGCATAAACAACGTACAGCTGTAAGAAACTTAAGAGAGTATATAAAAGAAGTTACAGAAGATCCTAATTTTGATACAGAAATCCTAGAAGTAGGAGATGGACTTGCCATTAGCAAGAGGAGGTAATTTTATTGACAGAAGGATCGGATGTTAACCAATTAAAAAAGTTGCATCAAGAAAAAGTAGATCAAGAAAGATTATTAGTAGCATATGAAAAATATAATAATCTTGTACAAGGAAAAGTAGAAGATTTTAAAACAGTAAAATCTTATTTATCAGAAACATTAGAAATACTATTACAACAAGGAAAAATAGGACAAGGAGTAATTTTATTATCAAGAATAAAATCACCAGCAAGTGTAGTACAAAACTGGAAGTTAGGCAAAAAGCTAGATGATATTTTTGGAATAACATTAGTGACAACAACACAAAAAGAAATGGATGAAATAAGAGGAACATTGAGAAAAGCAAAAAAATTTGATATAAGTTCCAAAAAAGAAAAAAACGAAAAAAGAGGCTATGAGGCAATACATTTTTTATTTCACGTTGGAGAACAAAAAGATAAAACGATGGTTGAATGTCATCTACAAACACATGAAGCATATAAAAACGTGTATCCACATATTTTTTATAAAGTTAGAAGAAAGTTACGTAGAGATTTAAGTAAAGAAGAAGAAACACAAATAGAAGAAAAAATACAAGCAATGTATGAAAATGGCGAGTTATCAGGACATCAGCTTTCAGAGGGTAAAAAAAGTAGAGTACCACAAATGTGGTTAGCAAGTTTTAATCCAGTTGGAAAGATGGTTGAACAAGAACTTGATGAATCAATGATACTTAAAATTATGTACCCATTCTTAGATATTTCTAGAGGAAAATCAGAAACATCAGAAGACCTAAATCAAGGGGAAATAGAAATATAAAAACTGCATTCATTTTATATATGAATGCAGTTTTTATATAAGGAAATCCCCCCATGAGAGAAGTCAAGGGGGGAAAAGGTTGGTGTGAGAAACTGATTAATCCATAACCTCCACTATACCATCTTCCATGACGCAAGCGCAAAGAGGGATATAGTCATCAACTCCGATCTTTAGCCGAAGAAGAACTGAGGGGTCATCAATCTTTATAATTTTATTGACGACAGTTTGACCCTTCTTGTGGTCAGCAGCTGAACCTGATACCGCAACATCGTCCATCTCTTTAGAACGAAACTGAAGTTCAAATTCTAATCCGGGGATAAATTTGGAGTAAAATTGGATTAACACAGTCGCCTGAAGCGATGAGTAACCATTACTCTTCGGAAAATCAATATAATTTTTATAGTGACCAACCGAAATGGGCATGTTCAAAATTTCTGAGATTGCATGCTTATGGCTTGCGGTAATTGATGGGTTATTTACATACCAACTAGTAAATTCATCCTTTTTTGACGGATTAAACCCGCCAAAAACGTCAAGGTACGCCTTCCAAGAGTTAAAGACATCCTCTTTTTTTGATGTATAAATAATCAATCTAGCCCCAATCCTATCACGGATGTTAGAAGACAATTCTTCGATTGTTTTCTCATTTACCGAGATAGATTTATCAAAAGACTTGCCTAAAATTTTTCGAAAATCACTGATGAGCCCTTTAAACCTTGCCAATGACCTGGCATTGTTAAATCCGAGCCATTTTGTAAAATAAACTAGGGTGATGCATAGATTGTAGGCAAAAGATGCCGCCTCTAGACGTCTAATATGGTAGTGGAGAGTTGCGTTTAATCCGTCAATAAAGACGTAGAAATTCGCACGATCTTTTAAAGGAACCTTCTCAGCAGAAAGTAGCAACTCTTGCCGAAACTCCGCTACTAAGTCAACTATTGACTTGATATTAGGATTTTCAATGCTACTGCTAAAACAATTGTGAATTATTTCTGCTGTTTTCTTGAGAATTTGCATTTTCAACCATCCTTTACTAAAATTTTCCTATATATTATATCATAAAAAGCTTCAAAAGTACAGCTAATTAACATA
>CALXZT010000027.1 GCA_944393315.1 uncultured Clostridia bacterium | reverse complement strand
CTGATTCAATAATAGAACATACATCTTCTAATACATTATCTGTATTTTGATATTTAATAATCATTGAATTATTGTTTGTTTTTTCTAAACTCATATTTACCTACTTTCTATATTATCATATATTATACACTAAATTTTTCCAATTAATTTTTAAACCACAAAATTTGTATATTTCCATATATGATGCTATTTTTATAAAATTTAATACATTATATAGCCAATCAGGTTCAATATTTTTATATCTTCTTGGCTTGTCCGTTGGTATCGGCAATTTATGTACATAATATCCTTCGTGTGAATAATAGTTTCTTAAAGCTCTTATTTCTTCTTCAATTTCAGTAATATCTTGCGTCCCAAAAAATCTTTCTTTTAAATCTTTATTCTCATTTAAAAATTCCTTTAAAAATGTTTTATTTTTCCCTTTACCTAATTTTTTTCTTTTTTCATAATCCAAATATTCTAATATTTTATAATACTCTAGAAATTTAATTTCCAAACTAGTTTGTTTAATATCAAATTCCCAAAATGGAAATAATGCATTTTTTGAATCTTTTTCTAAGATGTAAAGTGTTTTAAACATTTTATCAAAAGTATCTACTGATTCTTGACGTTTACAAATTAAAAAGTTTCTATCTCTTACCTCATTTCCTACTTCTTCCATTTTCATATCGCTACAAAGATATTTATTTTTTCTAAAATCATATACAAATACTTTCTTATGCCTCCTTTTTAAAAGAGTCATAAGATAAAATAATGAATCTAATAATAAAATGTATTTATATGCTTTATTAAAATTTATTCCTTTTTGAAATTTTACTATTATACAACTATTGTCATTTATACTAATTTTTTCAGAATTTCTATAATTGTGTAGATATTCAAAATTTTCTTTCAAAAATACTGATATATTATTGTCTACTATTTTTATATTGCAAATTTTTTGTTCTTTCTTTTTATCTGCTTTTATATTCACAGTTTTAAGTACATATTTATCATTTTTTTTGTACACGTTTTAAATCTATATCAAAACTAGAATTCCCAAAAACTCTTGATATACTATCATTGTAATATTCAATCTTATAAATTTTCGTTTGACTAGTAAAATGTTTTATTTTTCTATTTTCTTCTTGAAATCCTTGTTTATAAAAATACAAATCTGATTTCAATGTACTACTAGATATAGCTGTCAATTTGCTATTTATTATATTTACTCTAAATGCTGTTATTGGACAAAATTTACTATCAATAGCATATATTTCTTTTAATGACTTTCCAATATCAAAGATTGAAAATTTATTATTGCCTGTTACCTTAAATTCAATCCCCTTTTCATCTGTATTTATTAATGACACTTGCACTTTGGACAAGTAAACCAATTTTGAAATAAAAAACAAGACCTTCAAATCTCTGAAAGCCTTGATAATACTGGCTGGACTGGCTAGATTCGAACTAGCGCATGCCAGAGTCAAAGTCTGGTGCCTTACCGCTTGGCTACAGTCCAATATAAATTGTGCTAACTTATGCATTAACTTATTATAACGCTTTTTTGTTAAAATAATACGTAAATTTGACCATCTAAAATACATAGATTTTATATGGGGTGGAAGATGGGACTCGAACCCACGGTCTCCAGTGCCACAAACTGGCGCGTTAACCAACTACGCCACATCCACCATGTTTTTCAAGTAATGTAAGCACATTATTTATTTTACCCTATTTAATGTCTTTTTGTCAATACATTTGCTGAAATTTTTGGAAAACTTTTGTGCTTAAATCAAAACTGCTATAATATATTTTAAATTTGAATGTAAAAAAACTGATATTTTTTACTGATAATCCATTCCTATTTTGCTATAAAAAATGAAGCTAGCATCTTGAAGTAATCCATCATTATTAAACTTTTGGGTCTAGTAACTTGATTTTACTTTACAACTATCTAACTTCATTCTTTATTTTATATTTATTTATTTTAGTCTTTGATATTAAACATTTTGCTTTATTTTATATTTTATTAATAATTTTCTCCTCTTCCTTCTGGTAAAGCATTTGGCAATTCAATTCTTATTCTTATTCTGAATATATATGTTGCAGCCCTTACAAACTTACTGTTCTTAATTCTTTGCCATAATGATGGCTTTGTTTCAAAAGTTGTTGCTGCTGTATAGGTTTCAAAGTCATCCTCTTCATCTGATTCTTCAACTTGCATAATTGGTGTTTTTGTTTTTGCCTTTGATTTTGTTCTTGCTGTTCTTACTGCTTTTACTACCTCTGGCTCTTCTACTGTTTCTTCTATTGCAGAAACTTGTTTTTCTTCAGTTGGTGCTGGAATTACTTTCAATGCATCGGCAATCTCAATTCCAATATAGCTTAATGCTTTTGATCTATCTTCAATCCTTTCCATATCAATTTCAATATGTAAATTTGATTCTAAGTTGTTTACACGTGCATTAAGTAATTTTAATGAGTCTTGATAAGATTCAGATTTAACAGATTTTGTTCTGCCTAATATATTTAAGGCCTCTATTATTTCTTCTGGTAATTCATCTTCTGCTTCCTTTACCCTTTCTTTCCAACCTTTTTGTTTTGTTTTTACTATAGCTATTAATTCTTTTAATTTTCCCGCTAAAACTATATTTTCCTCTCTTTGCTTTATTAACTCCTCTATTTTTTTAGTGTTTTCCTCAAATTGATTAGTTGCATTTTCAACAAGTGCATAAGCCGCTTTATATACAGATACTGGGAAGTTCTTCTTTTTTGGATATTCTATTAAATATGATTTTATTGAATCTATTAAGTCCTTAAAATATAAATCTTCATCTAATTGTACAATTTGTTTCTTACTATTAGGGTTTATCATTTTTTGTATTTTGTCTATATTTGATAATATTTTTTCTTCAGTTATTACCATTCTTACATTTACTATGCCAGACTTAGACATTGTAAATACCTCCTTCTTATGTAGTCATTATATTATAATTTATCATAATTATACACTATCCTACAAAAAACTACAATAGAAAATGCTTCATTATTCTTTACATTTTCGTTACAGAATTGTTACATTTGTGTTACAAAGCGTCTTGTCTAGCTTTTCATTGCTTCCGTAAGCTTTTACCAATTTTATCTAATTTAGTTTTTTTTCAATATTTTCTTCATTTCTTCGTGTCTTTTTATTTTTAAAGTAGTTGTCTTTATTAATTCTTCTTCTGTAACCATTACATTTCTTACATATTTATATGCAGGCATTGTTTTGTTAATTTTCTTTATTTGTTCATTGATAAATTCTTCTATTTTCTCTTCACTGTCTAAACCATATAATTCCTTCATTTCATTTTTGTCATAAACTACTTTAGCTGATATTTTTAAATCTCCATTATCTGGTGTTCCATAAATTAATGACTCTTTTATTCCGTCTATTTTATTTATTAATGTTTCTATTTCTTCTGGATATATATTTTTTCCATTTTGCAATACTATTACATCTTTCTTTCTACCTGCTATGTATATGAATCCATCCTCATCAATTCTTGCTAAATCTCCTGTGTGGAACCATCCATCAGAATCTATTGCATTTCTTGTTGCTTCTTCATTATTATAATATCCAAGCATCACACTTCCACCTTTTGCTAGCAATTCTCCTACTCCCTCTTCATTTGGTTCAAATATTTTTACTTCTAAACTTGGGAATTTTTTACCAATAGAACCTAGTCTACGCCTATATGTTAATTCTGCTGCTATCACTGGTGAAGTTTCTGTTAATCCATATCCTTGCAGTAAATTTAGGCCTAATTCATTAAATCCTTTTTCTGTCTCAGGATCTAATGCAGCTCCTCCTGCGACTAATACTTTTAGCTTTCCTCCTAAATTTTCATGAATTTCAGAAAATAGTTTTTTTCTAATATCTATTTTAATTTTTAATAGTGCTTGTGATATTTTTATTCCTTTTTTTACTGTTTCTAATTTTCCCTTTTTCTCAATTCCTTTTATTAGTTTTCTGTACATTATATCAAATACAGCTGGAACTGATATCATGGCAGTTACTTCATATTCTTTTAAGTTATCTACCATGTATTTTACGCCATCACAAAATGCAGTTGCAGCTCCGATTGATAATGAATATAAAAATCCTACTGTGCACTCAAATACATGATGTAATGGTAAAAATGATAAAAATGTGTCAGTTTCATCTAGCTCAAATAAATTTCTAATATCCATTACATTTGTTACTATATTTTTGTGTGATAACATTACGGCTTTTGATACAGATGTGGTTCCTGAAGTAAATAACATTATTCCCATACCTTCACTATCAATTTTTGCATCTATAAATCTTCTATCACCCTGCTTAATCAATTCTTTTCCATTTTCTAATAATTCTTTTTGAGAGTGAACATCTCCTACTTTTTGTTCTAAATCCATAGAAATATAGTATTTTATTTTTGAGTTAGCAGATTTTCTTATTTTTTCCATTACTTCATCATATTTTTTTGAATAAAATATTGCTTTTACTTCTGAACGACAAATTAAACTTTCAATCTCATTTTCTGGAAGAGCCTTGTCTAAAGGAACAACTATACCTGTTCCTGTTGCTATTGATAAATATGCTAATCCCCATTCGTATCTATTTTCTGAGATTACAGCTATTCTTTCATCCTTCAGTCCCATATCTATCAATGCTGTTCCTAAAGCCTTTATTTGGTCTCTATATTCTTTATGAGTTATAATTCTTAGTTTTCCAGGTTCTTCTGTCTTGAATTTGTAAGCTGGTCTATCTTTATACATTTCCTCAGTTTTATTTAACATATCTTTTAAATCTGTAAATTCCATTTTTGTCCTTGCCATTTTTCATTCCTCTTTCTTTTCAACTTTTAATCCATTAATAACAGTTCCTTCGAACTCGTGATATAACTTCATAACATCTAGTTGTTCCTCTTGTCTAATTTTATAGACAAGTGCTGAACAGATTAAACCATATATTTCTGAAGCTATTGCTTGTGGATTTCCTCGCTTTATTTCACCTTTTTCAATTCCTTCTTTTACAATATTTTCTATTTTGTTTATATAATTATATACTTGTTGCTTACACATCTGATGCCTTGCTTCTTTCCCCCAAAACTGGCTGAGTAAAATTGTAATTAGATTTTCATATTTCACAACAACTTTTATTTCTATTAAAACTATTGCTTTTAATTTATCTATATAGTTTGTTAGCTTGGCTGTCTTGATATCTATGCTGTTTTGCATTAACTTTATCCCTTCTTCTACTAGAAAGTTAAATATCTCTTCTTTACTGGTAAAGTGATAGTATAAAGTTCCTTTTGCAACTCCTACATTTGCCGTTATTTCTTCTATGCTTGTTGCATCATATCCTTTTTCAGCAAATAATTTCATTGAGGTTTCAAATATTTTTCTTTTTGTTTTGTTCATATTTTGCTTTCCTTTCTTAATTTAAGAATCCCCTTTAAAAAAATTATTTTTTCTGCAATCATTTATGTGTATTATATATAAAAAAGCTTTTTTATGCAATAGTTTTATTTGTTTTTTGAACAATAAGTCAGTCATTTATTTTATTTTAAAGTCCACATTTCTAGTTTGTTTACTTGCTGCAACTACTTCCACTTTAATTTTTTGTCCAATTTTATATACTTTGTTTGTTTTTTCTCCTCTCAATATTTTATTTACATCATCATAAATAAAATATTCATCTTCTACCATATTTTCAAATCTTATAAGTCCTTCTACTGTATTTTCAAGTTGAGCAAACATTCCAAATTTAGTGATTGATGATATTATTGCATCATATTCATTGCCAATTTTATTTTCCATAAATTCTGCCTTTTTAATTTTTTCCGCTTCTCTTTCCACTTTTGTTGCTATTTTTTCTCTTTCTGATGAACTAAAAGCTCTCTTATATGCTCTTTTTGAATACTTTTCATAAAAATATTCATCAACATCATAATTCTTTTCAATATATTTTGATATTATTTGATGAATAAATAAGTCTGGATACCTTCTTATTGGAGATGTAAAATGGCAGTAATATTTACTTGCTATTCCGAAATGCCCTTTATTTTCTGATTCATATCTTGCAACTTTAAGAGTTTTTAATATTAAATTTGAAACTACTTTTTCTTCATCTTTTCCTTTTACTTCTTCAAGTACTTTTGCGAATTCTTTAGAATATATATTATCTTTGTTTGCCTTTATTTTATATCCCAAATTATGTAGAAATTTATTTAGCTCCTGTATTTTTTCTATTTCTGGTGGTTCATGTACTCTATATATAAATGGTGCCTCGAGCCAATAAAATCTTTCAGCCACAGTTTCATTAGCAGTTAGCATAAATTGTTCTACTATTTCGTTTGCAAAAGTGAATTCATATTTATGAATATCTATAGGTTTGCCTTTTTCATTTAATATGATTTTAGTTTCAGGTATATCCAAATTTAAATATCCTTGTTCTTTTCTTTTTTCCTTTAGAATTATTGCTAGCTCTTTCATCACTTCAAATTCGTTTAAGTATTTTTCATATTTTTCTAAAATTTTTCTATCAGATTTATCTAGTATTTTTTGTACATTGGTATATGACATTCTTTCTGTTACTTTTATTACAGATTTATATATATCTGAAGACACAACTTGTCCTTGTTTGTTTATTTCCATCGTGCATGAAAGTGCCAATCTATCTTCTCCAGCATTTAAACTGCATATTCCATTTGACAGCTTGCGTGGAAGCATTGGTATCACTCTTCCTAACATATAGATACTAGTTCCACGAATTCGTGCTTCCTTTTCCAAATTAGTTTTTTCTTTAACATAGTGGCTAACATCTGCTATATGCACATCTAATTTGTAATTTCCTTTTTCTAATCTTGTTACTTTTACTGCATCGTCTAAGTCTTTCGCATCCTCACCATCTATTGTAAAAATTATTTCATTTCTTAAATCTTTTCTACCTTTTATTTCTGAAATTGTAACTTTATTTTCTATTGCCTCAGCTTCTTTATTAACTTCTTCTGGAAATCTATATGGCAAATTATATTCTTTTATTAATGACAACATGTCAACCCCAGCTTCATTTACTCCTCCTATTACCTCTACTATTTTCCCCTCTGGTTTTCTATCATTTTGAGCTGGTTTTGTTACTTTTACAACTACCTTGTGATTGTTTCTTGCTTTTCCAAAATTAGTTTTTGAAATAAATATGTCTGAGCCAAATTTTTTATCATCTGGCACAACAAATCCAAAATTTTTATTATTTATAAATGTTCCTACTAACTTGTTTTTTGTTTCTTCCATTTTTCTCCTTTCCTATTTTTTGAAAAAGGAACTGTTCTCTTTTTCATTTTTTCATTAAAAAATCGCTATTAGTATTTAATAGCGACATTTGTTAAATCTCTTTATACTGGATATATTATACTTAGAGCTATTCCTACTACTACAAAGGCAACAGCTAATATTATTGTCCATTTTTTTTGTTTTCCCTCTTTTGTTCTTCCTTTATTTTGTTCAAAAAAGTTGCTTGATGATGATCCTACAATTGTTGCAGACATTCCTGCATCCTCTTTTGATTGTACCATTACTAGTATTATTAGTACTAAACTTATTAATAAATAAATTCCTGTTAATATTCCTTTTACTATTTGCATTTTAGTTCCTCCTAACGGCTTTTCAATTGACAGATAATATTTTATCACATTATATTTAAAAAATCAATGCTACAATACTAAAAATTGTGACTTTTATTAAAATTTCCAGAAATAATTGATAGTTTACAGTCTTAATTCCAACATCATTTAATTTTGTGAATCCTTGTATTATTTCCTCAATTTCTTCTTGACTTGATAAGTTCTTTTCAAGCATATATTCCTTTGCCAAATATTTTGCTTTAAACATAGCATCATTTTCTAAAAAAGTTCTTACCATGTAATAAGTCATTGACAATAGTAAAAAAATGTTTAAATATAATAGTGAATTAGTTAATACTTTTAAAACTGTTAGTAATAAAATGATTATATAATATAAAATATATATATTTGAGAAAATGAAGTTAAATATTAATATTCTTCTATCTTGGATTGAATGTAAACATTCATGTGCCATTGTTTGGATTCTAGTATAGCTATTTTTTGTATCTGCTATAAAAATTTTATTTGTCATCGCTATATATAAAGTTGTTGTAGCTTGTTTATCCTCTTCAATTTGTACTTCTTTATTATTTAGCTTTCTTAACATATCTTTACATATTTCAATATTTGGCGGATATATTTCAGATAACTTGCTAAGTCTTTCATTCATTCCTATTTCTTTGACTTTTTTTAAGTTAATTTTAAATACTACTGATAATATTACTGATAATATTATTGATATTATAACTATAATTATTAATTCCATATTTTTTCTCCCTTTTAAATAAAATGAGTAATTTTAAGAGGCAATAATCTTTAATAGCATAAAAATGCTTGCTCT
The DNA here is from genome assembly GCA_944393315.1 of uncultured Clostridia bacterium. GTDB lineage: Bacteria > Bacillota > Clostridia > TANB77 > CAG-508 > CAG-269. The sequence continues at coordinate 7,040 of CALXZT010000027.1, read as the reverse complement.
TCCTCTTCTGCTTTAAATAGGGTAGAGAAATAGCAAATGCTATTGTCCCTCCTATTGCAATATAAGAGCAACCTTAAATAAAGGTTACTCTTATATTACTTAATTACTAATAAATTCGGTTTTTAAACTAAATCTTTTATTGCATCTCCAATAATTTTATTTACATCTGCAAGTAGCACATTAAATTTTAATTCTGCATCAAAATATTTTTTTATTTCATCTATTTCAATAATTTTAGTATAAATGTCTTGCATCTGTTTAATTTTTTCCTCTTCTGCTTTTCCTGTCTGCATCTGATTTATTTGAACATCATATCTTAATTGTTCGAACTTTGAAATTTCATCTTTTAAATCTGGTCTTAAATTTATTACTTCTCTTGCCATTTTATAATTGGCATATTCTTCAGATGCCTTTATTTCTGAAGCTAATCTGTTAGCTGTATCATAGATATTCATAAACTACACTTCCTTTTCTTTTCTTGATTATTTTGTCTTTAGTAGCATTTTCTATGCATAAGCTTGGCGTTTTCTAAATGTAAGTAAATTTGTAATTTCTGTTTCTCCCGGTATCTTCTTTGCCTTTTTAGCTTTGTCTTGTTCGTTTTGCAATCTTTGTCTCTCAGCCATTGTTTCACAAATTGCCTTTTGGTAAGTAAAATGTGTATCCTGTGCTATTTTATTCCAATTATATTCATTTCTAACCTTGTTCTTAGCTTTTTTAACTATGTTTGCACATAATTGATGATCAAATAATAATTCTAACACTGAATCTGCTATTGAGTTTGGATTTCCTGTATATGCTTTCATTCCATTTTCTCTATGTTGAACTATCTCATTAAGTCCTCCTATATCAGATACTACAATTGGATTTTCTGCTAGCATTGCCTCTAATGCTACTATTCCAAATGGTTCATATGTACTTGGAAATACTGATATGTCAGCTGCTTTATACATTTTTTGTACATCTTTTCCATTCATATATCCTGCAAAATATACTTTGTTGTCTATTCCTAATGCATGCACCTCTTGACGAAGTTCATCTATCATTCCGCCTCTTCCTGCTATTATAAGCTTTGCGTCATGATATCCATTCAATATTTTTGGCATCGCAGCAATTAGATGCTGTACCCCTTTTTCATATACAAGTCTTCCCATGAATAGAATTATTTTTTCATTATCCATTGCATATCTTCTTCTAAAGTCATAGTCTCTTTCTACTCCTACAAATGCATTTAAGTTAACTCCGTTTGGGACTACATTTATTTTTTCAAATGGTAAACCAAATAGCCTTTGTAACTCGCCCTTCATATAATTACTATTTACTATTACTTCTGTAGATTCGTATGTTAACATCCATTCTGTATCATTTATATATCTTTGTGTTGCATCATGTATTCCACTATTTCTTCCTGCTTCTGTTGCATGTATTGTTGATACTATTGGAATATTAAATGATTCTTTAAGTGCCTTTGCTGCATATGCTACCAACCAGTCATGTGCATGTATTATGTCGAATGTTCCTTCTTCATTTATTATTTGATTTGCTTTCGCTACCATTGCAAAATTCATTTGCATAATCCATTCTATAAAATTGTTTGGGTTTATCATATAGTTGTCAATCCTATATACTTTCACTCCTTTGTCATCCTCAAAATATGGAACATTTCCATCCCTATAAGTCACTACAGTTACCTCATGTCCATCTTTGATTAGTCTGTGTGATAAATCATATACTACTCTTGAAATTCCTCCCACTACTCTTGGTGGGTATTCCCATGTTAACATCAATATTTTCATTGATATTCCCCTTTCTTAGAACATTCTCTTTTGTTATTTTCTTTTCTAGCTTTTGATTTCTCGTTCAAAATTCTACTCTTTGTATTGTATACAAATATTGACAAAATGTAAATATATTTTTAAAAAAATTTTCAAAAAAACTTTAAGCTTTTTTAGCTTAAAGTTTAATTTGTTTTTAGATTTAATTTGTTCTTAGGTATTTTGAGATTATCTTCTAGTAAAAAGTATTTCTGCTATTTTGTTTTTATTCTCTTTCTTTTTCACCTTCACCTAAAGTTCTATTTTGAGATAAATTCATATTTTTTTTCTTACTAATTTCAGATGTTTTTTGACTCTTTACTTTTGGAACTACTTTACCTTTTTCTTGTTTTACTACAATTCTAAATCTTTTTTCAATAGCAGGTATTCTTTCTCTAATTGATCTTAAAAGTTCTTCTTTAATTTTTAATAATCTTGCTTCTTCTTTTTTATATTTTTCTCTTTTCTTTTTTTGTTCTTCTTCGGAAAGTGTAGCAAGTTCTTTATCAGTTTCTTTTTTAATTTCAAAATCTTGTATTTCTTGTTCTTGAGTTTTTTCAGTTGGATCTGGAGTTATAAATCCAATTATTGTTCCTTTAACATCTGTTGTTTGTTTTTGTTTCTTGTTTATTGTTTTTTTGTTTTTCATAATTTACTCTTAAGATTTACTTAAGATTTCACCTCACTTTATACTCTTATATGATATCATAGAAATGGCTAGAAATCAACATGTTTGCTTTTTAAATAACTTTTTTTAATATTTCACTACATCTTTTAGAAGCTAATTGTAGGTAGTCTTGAAAGGTTATATTATTTCTACCATCGGGATTATCAGAAATACTTCTTATTATTATAAATGGAATTTTATCTAAGTAACAGACTTGGGCAATTGCTGCTCCTTCCATCTCTATCGCATCAGCATTGAATTTTAAATTGATTTTTTTCTTCATTGCTATTTCCGTGCAAAATATATCTCCTGATGCTATTGTCCCAACTTTTATTTTGTAATCTCTATTTTCAATATTGTTAATCACTAATTTGAATTTTTCTATTAGTTTTCTATCACTTTTTATACTTTCACCAACATTACTAATATATCCTTTATTATGTCCAAATGCTGTAATGTCAAAATCATGTTGTACTAATGTTTCACCTATAACTATGTCTCCAATATTAAGTTCATCATTTGCAGTAGCAGCTGAACCTATATTTATAATAGAATCAATGTTAAAATTATCGATTAGTACTTGAGTTGTTCTAGCAGCATTTACTTTTCCTATTCCAGCTTCAACCAATATCACAACTGAATCATTTATTTTCCCTTTAATGAAATTTAGCTCATATATTCTTTTATTTTCCTTTTCTGTCATTATGTTTGCTATTTCCTGCATTTCTTCTTTCATGGCAGCTATTATTCCATATTTTATCATATTATTTTACTCCTACAAACTCATATACATCTATTTTAGTATAAAAAACTAAAAATAGCAAGGTTTACTTGCTATTTTTAGTTCATTTTTATATAAATTATTGTAGTTCAACAGTAGCTCCAACTTCTGTTAATTTTGCTTTTAATGCTTCTGCTTCTTCTTTAGAAACATTTTCTTTTAATGTTTTTGGTGCTCCATCAACTAAATCTTTAGCATCTTTTAATCCTAATCCTAATTCATTTTTTACTGCTGTTATAACTTTAATTTTTTGATCTCCAGCTGCTGTTAATACAACATTGAAAGATGTTTTTTCTTCAACTGCTGCAGCTCCTCCTGCTACTCCAGCTGCTGGTGCAGCAGCTGCTACTGCAGATACTCCAAATTCTTCTTCTATAGCTTTTACTAAATCAGCTAATTCTACTACTGTCATTTTTTTGATTTCTTCAATCATTTCTTCTTTTTTCATTTTTAAATCCTCCTATTTTTTGTCATCAAGCATTTTATATTCTTTTGCTCATGACTATTCATATTTATTAATTTTGTAATTTGAGTTATAAACTCTATTTTTTATTAATTTAATTTTAGATTTTTCAATCATAAATTATGCCTCTTCTTTTTGTATACGTACTTGATCAAGTGCAACAGCCAATTTTGAAATATTTCCAAGTAAAGCTCCTGCAAGCATTGATAATAATGTATCTCTTGAAGGTAATTTTGCTAGAGTTACAATCTCTTCAGTGGTCATAACTTTTCCTTCAACTACTCCACCTTTAATTTTGTAATAATCATTCTCTTTGCTAAAATTGTATATAGCTTTTGTTGGCTCTAAATAGTCTTCATTTGTCATTATAACTGCTGTTGGTCCTTCTAAGATACTATCATCCATTTCTATACCACATTCAGCTAATGCTCTTCTTGTAATGTTGTTTTTGATAACTCTGTATGTTGCATTTGCATTTCTTAGTGTAGTCCTTAAATTTGTTACATCTTCAACATTTATTCCTCTGTAATCTACTAAAAGCACTAATTTAGCCTCTTTGATTTCATCTGCTAATTTTATTACTTCTTGTTTCTTTTTATTAAGTATTTTTTCACTTGCCATTAATTTCACCTCCTGTAACTTTATTTATAATTTAAAAAGTACAATCTACTTTTACCTCCCACCTTGGCAAGATAAAAGTATATTGTACTTTTTCTCTATATGCCTAGGTAGGACTTAAATGCCTACTGTCTTTGGCTATTAAATTATTTTTGATTGATATATAGTCCAGGTCCCATTGTTTTTGATATTGATACACTTTTAATGTATTGTCCTTTTGCTGCTGCTGGTTTTGCTTTTATAATAGCATTTATAATTGTTTCATAGTTCTCAGATAACTTTTCAGCTCCAAATGAAACTTTTCCAAAACCTAAGTGAATAATATTAGTTTTATCTAATCTGTATTCTACTTTACCTGATTTGATATCTTTTATTGCTTTTGTTACATCCATTGTAACTGTTCCTGATTTAGGGTTTGGCATTAATCCTTTTGGTCCTAATACTTTACCTAATCTTCCAACTACACCCATCATATCTGGAGTTGCAACTACAACATCATATTCAAACCAGTTATCATTTTGAATTTTTGGTATTAATTCTTCTGCCCCAACGAAGTCTGCTCCGGCCTTTTCAGCTTCTTCTGCCTTTGGTCCCTTAGCAAATACTAAGACTTTTAATGTTTTTCCTGTACCATGTGGAAGTACTACTGTTCCTCTAACTTGTTGGTCTGCATGTTTTGAATCTACGCCTAGTTTTACGTGTAATTCAACTGTTTCATCAAATTTTGCTTTTGGCATTTTTTCAATTATTTCTAATGCTTCTTTTGCATCATATAATTTGTTTTTTTCAATTAGCTTTACACTTGCCTCATAATTTTTTGTCATTTTTTTCATTTTTTTCCTCCTTTGGTCATAGCGAAACTCTTTGTTTCTCCCAATAATAATTTATATTAATTTTTTTAAATTAATCAACTACTACTATACCCATTGAGCGGGCTGTTCCAGCAACCATACTCATAGCTGTTTCTAATGATGCTGCATTTAGATCTGGCATTTTTTGCTCTGCTATTGCTTTGATTTGCTCTTTAGTTATTTTAGCAACTTTTTCCTTGTTTGGCTTTCCAGAACCCTTTTCAATTTTTATAGCTTTTTTTATTAATACAGCAACTGGTGGTACTTTTGTTATAAATTCAAATGATTTATCTTTATATACTGTTATAACTACTGGTATAATCATTCCAGCCTCTTTTGCTGTTCTATCATTAAATTCTTTTACGAATTGCATAATGTTTACACCACTTGAACCTAAAGCTGGTCCTACTGGTGGAGCTGGTGTTGCTTTTCCAGCTTCAATTTGTAATTTAATTTGTTTTACAACTTCCTTCTCTGCCATTTTAATTCCTTCCTTTCAATTTAATAGGCATTTATTAGTCTGCTTTTTGAACTTGTGAAAATTCTAGTTCAACAGGAGTTTCTCTCCCAAACATTGATACTAAAACTTTAACTTTATGCTTTTCCTTGTTTATTTCTTTTACTGTTCCAATAAAATCTTTAAAAGCTCCATTTAATATTTGAACTGTATCATTTACTTCATAATCAACATTTACTGGAATATCTTCAAATCCCATATTTCTTATTTCCTCATCTGTAAGAGGAATAGGATCTGTTCCTGAACCTACAAAACCAGTAACACCTCTAGTATTTCTTACGATGTACCATGTTTCTTCAGTTACAATCATTTTTATTAAAACATAACCAGGAAAAACTTTTTTTAAATTTGCTTTTCTTTTTCCTTCTTTAATTTCTATTTGTTCCTCCATTGGTACTATTATATCAAAGAAGTATTCTTCCAAGTCACGATTTTTTACTGTTTTTTCAAGATCAGTTTTTACTTTGTTTTCATATCCTGAGTATGTATGAACTACATACCATCTTGCAGTCATATCATAGTTTTTTTGAGACATATTTCTAGCCCCCTCTATTATTGATTAGATTCTGTGCTATTTTCACCGTCTGTTGTTTCTCCTTCTGTTGTGGAATTTTCGGAAGTAGTATCTTCAGATTGGTTTGTTTCATCAGTTTTTTCTTCGTCTTCTCCAAATTGTTCTACAACATAACTTTGTAGTCTAGTTATTCCGTATTTATTTATAGCCTCAAATATTGCATCTAATGCAAATACTATTGCACCAACTATAATTACTATAACTATTACTGCTATAGTATTATTTATTAATTGCTTTGGGGTTGGCCATATTACTTTTTTAAGTTCTGCTTTAAAGTCCTTAAAGAAATGCCTTTTTACTTTATTTTCTTTGCTCTTTTCTTTAACTGCCTTTTCTTCTTTTTTAGCCATGTTTTTTCCTCCTTAAAACAATTTAATTTACTTTGTTTCTTTGTGTGTTGTACGTTTTTTGCAGAATTTGCAATATTTAACTATTTCTAATCTATCTGTGTTATTTCTTTTATTTTTTGATGTCATATAATTTCTTCTTTTACATTCTGTGCATTCTAATATAATATTTTCTCTTGGTCCTTTAGCTGCCATTTGTTAACACCTCCGACTTTTTAACCTTTTTTAAAACGATGTGAGCATATGTTCTAAGTACACATGCTCACATATTTTATCACTTTTTACCTTTTATGTCAATATTTATCAGCTACTTTTTCTTCGTTTTTTCTTTTTGGTATATTGTAAAAGTAAAATATAGTTTTAATATTCTTTAATATATTTAAACTTTACACTTACTTAAATGTAAGA
>CALXZT010000026.1 GCA_944393315.1 uncultured Clostridia bacterium | reverse complement strand
TTTTAGCCTAAAAATTCAAAAAAATAAAATCTCAAATTATAAGCAAAAAATATAACTATTTAATCTTTAGTCCTGAAATTAAAGGCGTAAGTTTGACTAAAATGCGAAAATATGATAAATTATAAGAGAGATTAATATAAAATTGAGAAATTGTGTCTTTAAAAGGGGAAGTACGAAAAAAATGAAAATCTTAGAATATACAAATAAGTATAGACAAAAGACAATAGACCTATTAATTAAAGTTGCTGTAAATGAACATGGATTTAAAGACTGGGAAAAGTGGTTTAAAATTTTTGAAAACGAAAATTATATAGCAAATAACGGTAATTGCTATATAGCAATAGATAATAAAGACAATGTAATAGGAACCATTAGCTTAAGAAAAATAGATAGTATATCAGGAGAAGTAAAAAACTTTTATGTAGAAAAAGAATATAGAGGGACAGGAATATCACAAGATTTATTAAATGTACTTATCAAATTTGCTAAGGCAAATGGATATAAAAGATTAGAATTAGATTCTTATAAAGAATTTAATAGAGCATTAAATTTCTATAAGAAAAATAATTTTTTGTTAGCAGCTATAGAAAATAACAAATATATATTTTCTAAAATACTATCAGAAGAAAAGATAACAGTAATTGTGGCTATATATAATATTGAAAAATATTTAGAAAATTGTATAAAAAGTATAATTAATCAGAATTATAAGGATTTACAAATTTTATTAATAGATGATGGTTCGACAGACGGTTCTGGAGAGATATGCGATAAATATGCAAAATTAGACAACAGAATAGAAGTAATTCATAAAAAAAATGGAGGGTTGGCTGATGCGAGAAATTTAGGAATGTCATTAGCTAAGGGCAAATATATAAGCTTTTTAGATGGGGATGACTATATTTATCCGACATTTTATATTAATTTATATGATTTAATAGAAAAATATAGTGCAGATATTGCAGAATGTGATTTTATAAGAATTAATGAAGATGACTTGAAAAACGCAGAAGAAATAATATATATAGAAAACGAAAAATTAACAATAGAAGAAAGTATAATTACAAAAAAAGAAGCTATAAATGAGCTCTTTGGAACAAAATTGAAACCATATGTAAAAAAAGTAGTGGTATGGAACAAATTATATAATGCTAAAGTTTTAAATAATATACAATTTCCTTTTGGAAAATTACATGAAGATGAATATACAACATATAAGATTTTAAATAACAGTGAAAAAATAGTTACAACAAACAAAATATTGCATGGTTATATCCAAACTAAAAATAGTATTATGAGAAGAGAAATAAAACAAAAAAGGATAGATGATAATTTAGACGCATATATACAGTCTTCAAATTTTTTTAAAGATAAAAATAATGTTGAAATAGAAATGAAATGTAGAAGAAGATATTTAGAAAATTGTATTGAATTATCAGGAAAAGTATTAAAATCAGAGAATGAAAATAAAGAAAAGCAATTAAAAGAAATAGAGAATAATTTTATTTTTAATTATGTCAAATATATAAAAGATATTATTTTATATAATTCAGAAGAAAGAGAAAAGCAAATTGCAAAAATAATTATTAAAGCATATGAAAGCACGAAAACAGAAAATAAAATTATTGGAGAGTATTGGCATGAATTGGAGGAATTGGTTAATGAATAATAGAAAAAATATATGTTTAATATTGCCAAATGTTTTTCCGGTTCCTGCTGTCAATGGTGGAGCTTGTGAAACCCTTGTAGAAACTTTAATTAAAGAAAACGAAAAATCAAATAAAATTAATATTATTTGTGTATCAATATATGATGAAAAAGCATATAAGAAAAGTAAGAAATATAAAAATACTAAATTTATATATATAAAAGATAAAGATAATACAGATAATATTGATTTATCTTTCTCAAAAGAAGATAAAAAATTATTTTTATATATGGATGATATATATGAAAATATAAAAAATTATAATTTAGATTTTATAGTTATAGAAGGTGGAAATTTAAAAGCATATAAATATCTTTTAAAAAGATTTCCAAAGCAAAAGTGTATAATGCATATACATGGAATTTCTACAGCAGATGAAGAGTTTGAACAAATATATCAATATTATATTGCTGTAAGCAAATATGCTGCAAATCACTTTCTAGAAAGTGGAATTATAGAAAAAGAAAGAGTGAAAATTTTATATAACGGAATAGAGATAGAAAAATTTAAAAGAAAAATATCATTAGAAGAAAAACAAAAGTTAAAAAAACAATATAATATAAGAGAAAATGAAAAAGTTATTATGTTTTGTGGAAGAACAGTGGTTGGTAAGGGTATAAAGGAATTAATTTTAGCATTCAAGAAAATGGAAAATATAAATAATGCCAAATTATTAATAGTTGGAAATTCTGTTTTTGGAAAAAACATACAAACAGAATTTGATAGAGAATTAATGGAAATATCTCAAGATATTAAAGAAAAAATTGTTTTTACATCATTTATACCTAATGATGACTTATATAAAATACATAACATTTCAGATATTGCTGTTGTTCCAACAATAAACGAAGAAGCTTTTGGAATGGTTGTAGTTGAGGCAATGTCATCTGGCCTTCCTCTAGTAGTAACTAAATCTGGAGGAATACCGGAAATTGTAAATAAAGAAAATGCTATTATTATAAATAAGGACAAGCATTTAGTTGATAATATGGCAAAATCATTGGACTTTCTTGTAACAAATGAAAACAAAAGAATAAATATGGGAATTAATGGAATTAAATTGGCTAATAACTTTTCAGGACAAAAATTTTACGAAGGATTTATCAATGTAATAGAGGAATTTTCAGAAAACAATAATATAGTCTAGGAGTAAGGAGTGAAGATAGATGTCAAAACCTATACGATTCGGAATTGGATTCTTAGCGGGAAGATCTAATGTGTGTAAGATAATTAATAGATATTATAAAGACATAATAGAGCAAGGTGAAAAATATGGAAAAGAAGTTAAATTTACTATTTTCATTTTGTACGATTTAAATTATCAAGGAACTGAAAGAACCGATTTTTATAATATAAAATCAGATGTTTATAAGAAAATTGAAATCAAATATATTACTCCAGAAGATATCGAAGAAGAAAAGAAAATTTTAGTATCTAGATATGATTTCAATAAAAAAGATATAGATTTAATATTAGGTCATGGATACGCCAGAGCAAGAAATTCTATTATGTATTTTGCATTAAAAAGAAAAATTGATTACTTATTATTTTGGGATGATGACGAGTATTTGGTGGCAAATGTGAAAGGTGATAATAATCAAATTGAATGGATAAAACAAGATGATATATTACAACACTTAAAGAATATAGCAAATGCAGATGTAACAGTAGGATATAGATGTGGAAACATGTCACCTGTACCTAAAATAGAATATAATAATATTATAACAGAAGAAGATTTTAAACATTATATAGATGGCATTAGTAATGAAGCTGTAACTTGGGAAAAAGTGAAAAATCAAGAAAAACAAGATGCTGGAGTTTCTTTTGCAGATAAAGATATTGTCTTTAAAGGAAAAGAACATCAATTAAAAGATGTAGGATTAAAAAGTTGGTTATTGGCTTCTGGAATATGCTTTAATTTAAGAAGGATTGAAAATATACCGGCATTCTATAATCCTCCATTTGCCAGAGGAGAAGATACTTTTATATCTACAATGTTAAAAAATGCAAAAGTTCTGCAAATACCAACATATCATTTTCATGATGGGTTCTTAAAATACAGTAAAATATTAGAAGATAAATATCCAAAGGAATTTAATAGAATAAAATTAGATGAAAGCATAGAAGAAAGATTTTTAAAAAGTTCAATAGGATGGATAAAATATAAACCATTATTAATATATATAACAGATAGGAAAAATTATCGAAAGATTATTAAAAGAACTAGAGAGGATTTAGAAAAAGGTATTAAGGCTGTAAATAAATTATTTAACACTCAAAGTTTTAATGTTTTATTAGAAGATTTAGATAATTATGATAAAAATGTAAAAAAACATTATAATGAATATGTAAAAACAAATGAAATTTGGAATAAATTAAAAACTCAAATCAAATTTTAAGTGAAATATACGAGTATATTATTTTATAAATTTTGATGGGAAGAAAGATTTAAAGAAACTACTATACTTGATAAAAAATTGGATTTTTATATCTAGCATTTATAAAAAACAAATGATAATATAGAAAATTTATATTTCACTACGTCTGCAGAAGATATAATAAAAATTAATATCCATAATGTAAAATAACCAGGAGATTAGTAATAGCTAATTTACGGTTATTTTTTTGATGAATTAAGCTTATAAAAAATCAAAAAAATTTCAATAATTATCCATTTTTTATAAAGTGAAAGCATATAACTAGTAGAAAGAAACTTTGAAAGGAAAATGAAAATTGAAAGATAAAGAAAAAATAAAAAAATATATGAAAAAACAAAAAAATCCATATATTTTAAAGGTTGGAGATATGGTAGTCGTTATGGAGTATTCTGAAGATAATAAAACATTTAATGATTGTATTTATAATATTTTAAAACAGAAAATGAATTAAATAGCTGAGATTATTTACTTGGTACGCTACACTATAAAAAAAGGAGGCATGATTTAATGGCGGGTAGAAAATCAAAATATTCTTGTAGTGAAAACATTACTAACAAAAAAATATGGTCAGTTGCATTATATATAAGACTTTCACAAGAAGATGAAGATAATGGAAAAGATAAACTAGAAAGTAATAGTGTAACTAGCCAAAAAACATTATTAAATGAATTTGTAGAAGAACATGACGATTTTGCTATATATGATACTTATATAGATGATGGATTTACAGGAACAAATTTTAATAGGCCTTCATTTCAGAGATTATTAGAAGATATAAAAAATGGAAACATTAATTGTGTTATTGTAAAAGACTTATCAAGATTTGGAAGAAACTATATAGAAGTTGGTAATTATATAGAGCAAGTTTTTCCATTATATAATATAAGATTTATAGCCATTAATGATTTAGTAGATAGTTTTAAAAATCCAGCAAGTACAAATACAATATTAGTGCCATTTAAAAATTTAATTAATGATGAATACTGCAGAGATACATCAATAAAAATAAGAACATCATTAAACGGAAAAAAGAAAAAAGGAGAATTCATAGGAGCATTTCCTGCTTATGGCTATTTAAAAGATCCAAAAGATAAGCATAAATTAGTAATTGATAAAAGTGTAGTAGACATTATTAGAAATATATTTAACTGGAATGTCAATGAAGGCTTGGGTAAGCTAGCTATTTGCCATAGATTGAATGATTTAGGTATTTTGAATCCCACGGGACATAAGAAATTGGAATTGAAACAAAATTATAAAAATTTTGGAACGCAGGATAATACATATACATGGACACCTTCTACCATACGAAAAATTTTAAATAATGAAGTATATATTGGTAATACCGTTCAAGGGAAAAGAAGAACAAAAAGCTACAAAGTACACAAAATAGAGGGTGTTCCGAAAGAAGAATGGGTAAAAGTAGAAAATACACATGAACCAATTATTGATAAAGAAATATTTGAAAAAGCACAAGAAATGAGTAATCGAGATACAAAGGTATCTCAAAAAACAAAGGAATTATCAGTATGGGCAGGCTTTTTAAAATGTAGTGATTGCAAAAGAGCAATGAATAAAAAAAGTAGCACAAATAAGAGAGGTAGTATGTATGAATATTACATTTGTAGCACATACAGAAAAAAATCACACATGTTATGCACAAAACATACTATAAAAGTGGAAAAATTAAGTCAAGCAGTTTTACAAGCGATAAATTTGCACATTGACTTATTAATAGATATAGATGAAATCATAAGAAAAATCAATAAAAGCTCATATCAAAAGACTAAAAATGAAAATATAGACAATATAATAAATTCAAAACAAAAAGATATTTCTAAAATATCAAACTTTAAAATGAATTTATATGAGGATTGGAAAAATGGAGACATTACTAAAGAGGAATATTTGCAATATAGACAAAAATACGAAAATAATATAGAAAGATTAAAAAGAAATATTGATAGATTACAAAAAGAAAAATACAAAAATCATAATGTTAATAAGAATGATTGGATAGAAAAATTTATAATGCATAGAGGAATAACAGAACTATCAAGAGACATAATGATGGAACTAATAGATAGTATTTATGTATATGAGGATGGGAATATATCAATAAAATTTAAGTTTGAAGATGAGTTTAAAAGGTGTTTAGAATACATAGAAAATAAAAAAATATCAGAAAAGCAGGTAGCAAATTTATAATTAAATTTGTGTTGTTATAATTATCCGGGCAGGTGGTGTGGCAGCACCATTGGGAGGCCAAATACTATCAGAAGTACTACCATATCTAGAAATTAATCAAGGAAATCCTGAAGAGATAGAATTAAAAAACGAAATAACTGTACCAGATATAACAGGAAAAACGATAGAAGAGGCACGAAAAATTTTGAAAGAATATAAATTAGAGATTTTTATTAAAGATTATTATGAAGGAATGGATGAAGAAAAAACAGTAATAACAAATCAGGTACCACAATCAGGAATAAATGTATATGAAGGAAGCTATATTTATGTAAACTGAAACACCGCAAATTTGACAGTTTCTACCTAATATGGTATAATTAAGAAGTGGGCTTAAAAAGTCTAAATAAAAGAGGAAAAGGATGTAAAATGAAAGTAGCAAAAATAGTAATAAATGCACTAAAGAATGGTATTCATATAATATCAATAATTGCAGTTTTTATAATATTATTACAATTAAAGCAATGTGAGAATAATACACAACTAGCTATAGAAGAGTCAGAACAAGAATTAGCTAAGCAAGAAAAAACAATAGAAAATACAAACAATGTAGAGATTTATCAAAGAACACAAAATCAAATAACATCAAGAAATTCAGTGGTAAGAAGAAAAGGCGAGAACATAGAAGAAGTAGAAGAAAGCAAACAGGAAATAGTAGAAGAAGTTATAGAAGAACAATATAGCAAAATTGAAGACATTACAATATCAAGAGACATGGATTTAACAGTTAGAACAGGATTATCAAAAGAGGATTTTAAAAATTTAATCTCTAATGTAAAATATGATACTTCAAAATTCTTCTATGACAATAGTGATTTTATATATGACTTATGCGCAGAGTATCAGATAAATGAAATATTTTTCTGCGGTTTAATCTCAGCTGAATCAGGTTGGAACATAGCCTCTAACCATAGAAGAGCACATAATTATATAAGTTTAATGACAAAAAAAGGATTGATACAATACAATTCGGTAGAGGAAGGATTAACAGCAGCTGCAGAAGCATTACACAACAATTATTTAACAGAAGGTGGGCGTTTTTATAATGGAAAAACATTATATGGAGTAAAAACAAGATTTTGCCCAGCTTCAAGTACATGGGTTGAACTTGTATATGGAAGAATGCAACAAATAATTAATTGTAAATAAAAAAACTATTTAATAATTGAAAAATATTCAATTATTAAATAGTTTTTTTCGTTATATTCTTGCTATTTTTTAAAAGTTATTGTATGATATATAAGTATAAAAGTGGAAAAGTTCGAAAGGAGCTAATTGAAATGAAAAAATCAGTAGTAATATTATTGCTAATAATAACTACATTGACAATCTGTTTTTTATTTTCAACACATGTATATGCTGAGAACGAAACAGTACTCGACAACGAAACAGAAAGTCAGCTCGTAGAAATCAAAGAAAAAAGTGAAAAATCACTGGAATATTACAAAGAAAAATATGGCTCTGATGCGTATGGAATGACAGCATATATTTTAAATATTATTAGCATGTATAGCATACCTTTATGCTTTTTAGGAATAGCAATAAGTGGAATATACCAAAGTGTAATAGGAATAAGAAAATTAGATGTTAAAGAAAAAGGACTAACTTTAATGGTAACATTTATAACTGTACTAGTGATATGCCAAATATTACCACTTGCATTTGCAATTGTTGTAAAATTTGGAAGGGGGTAACAAATGAAAGTTTTATTTGCTGTTAACAATGAAAATATTTCTAATTTAATAGTAAAAAAATATCAAAAAGATTATAAAGAAATAATATCATTCAAAAATGTTTATTATTTTAATGCAATCTTGAAAGAAATACAAAAAGATAAAAGCTATGATAGAATAGTAATTAGTGAAGATCTAGAACAATTTACAAACTCTAGCTACCAACAAATGGACAAATTTATTTTTGATAGGCTAGATAGTATAAGTGATGAAGCTTCAAATATGAATGGAGAAGACATTCCAATTATATTAATATGTTCAGAAAGAAGAACAAAAGGAGAAGAAACATTAGTTAAATTATTTGGAATAGGCATATATAATGCACTAATAGGAAAAGATAGAGATATAGATGAAGTATGTAATTTAATAAATAAACCACGTTCAAAAAAAGAGGCAAAAGAATATTATAGAATAGATACAGAAGATGTTAGCTATCAGGCTGAAAGTGAGAATGATGTCAGTGAAATTGAAATTCAAAATATATTAGCACATTACAAGAGACTTGGAAAAAATGAAGACAAATATGTAGAAAGCTTTGATAATATTGCACTACAATATAATGATATACAGCTAAAAATCATATGCAAATTTCTACCTTTAAATGTTAGAGCTGTTTTAGAAGAAAAGTCGCCAAAATATCAAAAATTAATGGCATTTAATAAATCTGTTTCAGGAGCTTTAAAAAGCAAGGAAAAGCAACAAGCAGGTACAAGTGAAAAACTTTTGATAACTCCAAACTCTAAACCTGGGTTATCTAGACCTGTTGTTATTCCAACAACAATAAAAAAAGGACAAGCAAAAAAATTAACAAAAACCGAATCAGAAAGTAAAAAAACATCTAAATCTGCAGAGAAAGATATTTTAGAAGATATTCTTAATCAACCAATTTCAACAATTGAATCAGAAAATACAATGCCAATTGTAGAGGAAGAGCCAACAACAATAAAACGAGGAAGAGGTAGACCTAAAAAAGTTAATACAGACGAAAAAGTCACAGTAGAAGAAAAATCAAATACATCAAAAAAAGGAAGAGGCAGACCTAAAAAGCTAGAGGAGACTCCTCAAGAGTTACCAATACTGGAAGAAGAGGAATCAAATGAATTACCAGGATTTGATGATTTTGATAATTTTGTAAATGACAATTCAACCACGAATTATGCTGATAACTTTTTACCAGGTGATGAGGAAAATGAAAACAACGAAATTGATGAATTTTCATTACCAGGATTTGATGAAGAAGATGAAGAAGAAAGCAATGAGCAAGATATAGAATTACCAAACATTGAACAAAAGCTAACTCAAGTAGATGAAAATTATACAGATAATCCATTTGGAGTTATCACATCAAAAAAAGATGACTCAATTGTAGCATCAAATTACGAAGGATATGGAAAAGTAGATATTAGTGGCCTTTTGACCAAAGATAAAAAAATAGTTACGGTAGTGGGAACAAGCAAAAATGGTACATCATTTATACTAAACAATTTAGCAGAACTTTTATCTTCACAAGGAATAAATGTAGCAATTTTAGATGCTACCCAAAATAGAAACTCATACTATATTTATACAAAAAATGAAGAAAATTTAAGAAGAATCGCTTTTGAGAGTATAAGAAATTTATCAATAGGAACAGCTAAAGGAATACCAGTTAATAACAATTTAACAGTTTATACATCATTACCAAGTGAAAGTAGTGATATCACTAAAGTTGGTACAATTCTAGAAACACTAGTAAAAAATCATTCATTAATACTTATTGATTGTGATTTTCAAACACCGTTAGATTATTTTGCAAATGCACAAGAAATTTATTTAGTGCAAAGTATGGATGTATTAACAATTCAGCCACTTACAGCATTTTTAAGGGAATTAAAAACAAAAAATATTTTGGACGAAAATAAAATTAGAATAATAATTAATAAGTACATCAAACTACGTAGTGTTACTGAAAAGGCTATAATAGGTGGAATGGCATATTACAATGATCCTGCTATGTCTTTTATGACAGAGTTATTTAATAGAAACACTGTAAAATATATTACAATACCATTTGAAGAAGAAATATATGCGAAATATCTAGAGGGATTAATAAACTGTGATATATCTTTAAAAGGATATTCAAAGACGTTTATGCAAACACTAAAACAACTAGGAAACAGTGTATACCCATTAATTTCTGGAAAATCATCATATCAAACATCTAAACCAAGCTATCAATCAAACTTTAGTCCAAATATAAATAATACATTAAATCAAATGAAAAAGAATTATTAAAAATAATAATTGGAGGGGAAAAAATTGACAATATTAATGACAATAGTTGTAATATTAATTATAATAATAGTAGGGTTGCTTTGGTATAATGTTACCATACACAAAAAAATAGAAGCATTTAATAATCTAAACCAAAAAATTATTAATTTAAATGTATTACAAGATTTTATGACCACAATAGGGGAAGTATCTACTGTTGATGAAAAAATAAAGAGGATTAATGAGATACTAATAGAAAAATATGATATTAAATATTCAACTATTGTTGTATTTAATGGGGCAGAATACCAAATCAAGGCTTCAAATGTTGATTCCAAACACTGGGATTCATTAAGAAGATTGCAAGAAGTAGAAATATTTAAAGATAGCATTTCAACAGCTACACCTAAATATGTGACTGTAAATGATGATAAAGAAAGATTGCCATATCAACAAATGGAGTTTGGAAGAGCAAAATCTGCAATATTTTTTCCACTTTATATAGATAATGTATATATAGGATATTGGATTATTGAAAGTGGAGTTCCTCATGACTTCGACAATATAGATACAACAATCTTTGAGGTAATAAGAGAAAATATTATTACTGTATTAAAAACTACGGTACATCAAAAAACGCTTGAATCTATTGTACGAAAGGACTTATTTACAGGATTATACTCAGCTGAATACTTATATGGAGAAGGAAAAAAATTAATAGATAGACATACAATGTCGACAATATGTATGTTTAGAATAACTAATTTAGAGGAAATAAACCAAAAATTCTGTAGAGAATTAGGAAACAGAGTGATTACAGAAGTGGCAGAATTTGTTAAAGAAAATATCTCAAAAGAATATATTTTTGTGAGATATATGGGACCAAGATTTGTAATTGCATTTTCAGGAGTAGAGATAAATGATGTTGCTAGATTTTTAAATGATATAAAGCAACAAATTGAAGAATTAGTAATTAAATTAGATGATAAGAATGAATTAGAGGAAGAAAATCTTGAAGAAGAGACGAAAAGCAAGAAAAAAACCAAAAGTAAAAAGAAGCTAGTTATGGAGGCAAGTCCAAAATTGAATTTTGTAATTTCAACATATTACAAAGGAACAGGAATAGAAGAACTATTAAAAAGATTAGAAGAGTATATAGATAATGCTAGTAAAGACGAAAGTGAAATAAATAATATATAAGGAGGTATTTGGATGGAATTCGATAAAACAATGCGTTTTAAAGTTGAGAAAGAAGAAAATAGTAAATCTCAAGAAATTTTAAAAGAGGTATATGAAGCATTGGTAGAAAAAGGATATAATCCAATAAATCAAATAGTAGGATATATTTTATCTGGAGATCCAACATATATAACAAGTCATAAAGATGCAAGAAATAAAATAAGACAAGTTGAAAGAGACGAATTACTAGAAAAAATGGTAAAAAATTATATAGGAATTGATGAAGAATAATATGAGAGTTTTAGGGATAGATTATGGAGATACACGAACAGGTTTAGCAATAACAGATGCATTAAATATTACTGCACAAGGGCTAGAAACAATAAATAATAATGGAAATGATAAAATAATTCTAAAGAAGATAGATGAATTATTAGAAAAATATGAAATTTCTACCATTGTTGTAGGTTATCCATTAAATATGAATGGAACAAAATCAGAAAGGACAGAAGTAACAGAGAAATTTATACACAAGTTAAAATGTAAATATAATAAATTGCAAATTAAGCAGATTGATGAGAGACTTACAACTGTTGCAGCACATAAAACCATGAATCTATTAGAAGTAAATAAGAATAAAAAGAAAAATATAGTAGATACTATATCTGCAGTATATATTTTAGAAACATATTTAAAACAGGTTGACTTATAAAAATAATTATTATATGATAATAGCGGTGAAAGGAGAAAAATAAGATGGATGAAGAATTAGATAATGTAATAGTATTAAATGATGAGGATGGAAATGAAGTTAAATTTGAATTCCTTGACTTAGTTGAATTAGATGATGAAGAATATGTAGTATTATTACCTATTTTAGAGAATGAAGATGAAGAAGATGACGGAGAGGTAGTAATCTTAAAATTAGAGGACACAGACGAAGATTCAGAAGAAGAATCTTATGTTGGAGTAGAGGATGAAGAAATACTTAATAAAGTATTTGCAATTTTTAAAGAGAAATTTAAAGATGAATTTGACTTTGTTGATGGAGAATAAATATTAGAAGTTGAAGATTATATATTAGAAAGGACCAATTTCTAATGTATAATCTATTTTATTTTTAAAAATTAAAGAAGGAGGAATAGACATGAAAAATCTTTCTACATGGTTATTATCTATGTTTATGGTAATGTTTGCAGGTTTTAGAGTAATTGTAACGATTACAAATCAACAAGGCTCACCAATAGCCGATTTAGTAGTAGAAAATATTTCAGTAGAAATTGCTTTAATATTTTTAACACTTTTATGTTTAATATTAGTAGTTAAAAGAAAATTAATAGGTGCAATAATATATGTGGTATCATATGGATTATATTATGGAGGTGAATTATTTAATACAATTTATGGTGTATTAGCAAATGGAGAAACCATAGCTTTAAGCAGCTCGTTAGAAATATTAGTATCTGCAATAGGAGTTTTGTTGCCATTAATGGTACTTATGGATATGTTAGCAGATAAAAGTAGAAAATTATATCCTGTTGATAAGAAAACTGATTGGTTTTATAAAAATGAACAATTTGATAGAAAATTTGATGAACGAGCAGACAGAAATGAGTATAAATTCTAATTAAAATATTAATTAGAAAAGGAAATAATTATTATGGAAAAAAAACACAAAGAAAATGATAATAAACAAACGAGAATAATTTATTTTGTGCATGGAACAACTACAGATAATGCTAGCAAATTATGTAGTGGATGGAAAGAAGCAGAACTAAATGAACTAGGAAAAAAGCAGGCTTTTAATTTAGGAGTATTAGTAAATAAAAGAGGAATTAAATTTGATGCTCTTTATACATCAGATTTAGTAAGAGCAATAGAATCTTCAAATATAGCTTTTCCAGAATATCATAAGATTACTGATAAAAGATTAAGAGAATGTAATTACGGTGATCTAGATGGAAAACAAAAAAGTCTAGTGATATATGAAGAGCATATTAATAAGGCTTTTCCTAATGGAGAAAGCTTAAAAGATGTGGAAAAACGAGTTAGAGAATTTGTCCAATTTTTAAAGGAAGAGTACTATGGTAAAACTATAGGTATAGTTGCACATAGAGCACCTCAACTTGCATTGGAGGTTATCATAAATGGAATAACATGGCAAGAGGCTATTAAAACTGATTGGAGAAAAACTGGAAATTGGCAACCAGGTTGGGAGTATATAATTAAGGAAGTACAATAAATTAATACAACAATTTATATTTAGGAAATGTCCCAAAAGAAAAACAACCAGGAATGTATGTAAGACGTGTAAATGGATAATCAACAAAATTTGATAAATATCAACTGGTTGATTACAATTTATTGCAACTCCTAGGAGCCCCTTATAAATAAAGACTTTGCTTAATTTTTTATTTTGCACTTTTTTATTAAAAAAGAGATAAATTTGTAAAATACAAACAAAAATATATTTGCTTTAGTATTATTTTTAATAGTTTTAGTAAGGAGATTACAACGTTGCAACCCTTAAAATTTTGTAATAATAAAAAAATATAAAAGATAAATAAAAGATAATAAAATTATTTAATGGAGTATCGTTATGAAAATATTAGAAATAGTTTTTGGAAATTCTTGTTATATGTCTATGAAAAAAAGTTTGCTGCAAAGTAATGATATTTTATTATTTAATTTGCTTCTTAATGTAGGTGATTTATCAAAAATTGAAGAAAATAAGATAAATATACCTAAAGAATTGTGTAGCGAAAAAAGAAATTATTTATGTAAAAAAGAAATATCAATTATTAATAACGCAATAATCAAAAAAGAAAAAATAAGAATTTGGACAAGTAATTATAATGTTTATTCTTTTTTGATTATGTTATATATGTGTAATATTGCAAAAAAACAAAATTGTGTATTATATGTTACTTATAGTGATGATTATGACAAAGATTATATTTCTCCTAGCTTAATGACTCCAATTGAATTAGAAGAACTATCTAGGCTAGAACACAAATTGACTAAGAATGAAATAATAAAATATTCTAATATGTGGGAAGAAATAGTTAAAATTAATTCTGAAATGCGAGTATTAGAAAGTGGTATAGTAAAATCAGTATCAATTAATTATTATGATAATATGATTCTTGATGAACTTAAAGAATTAGGTCAAGTCAAAGTGTCAAAGTTAGTTGCCATATTGATGAAAGAAATATATTTAATAGATAGTTTATATGTATATCTTATAAAAAGATTGATTAAAAATGGAAAAATAAGAATTGTAAAAATTGATGATAATAGATTTTTTAATAGTATTGTTGAATTAGAATAATTTATATTTTAAATTAGGTGAAATTATAAACGATAACTCAAAATGGAAGATAAGTTTATAGAAACGCTTGAAAAAGAATTAAGGTTAGATTTTCCAAATATAAAAGGTTTTTAGGCAAGAAACTTAAGAAGAATGAAAAAATTTTATCAGGAGTATAAAGATGAAGAAATTTTGCCACCGACAGTGGCAAAATTACCTTGGACACACAATATTATCCTTATAGATAAAGATAAAATATAAGATTTTGGCATGCTAATGAAGCAGCCAATGGTAATTGGTCTTTGGCTTTAAAAAAGGATATACTTCAATAAGGATTTATATCAATAATGAATTTGACAAAGCAATTTTACTATATGAAAAAAGAAAATGATCAAAGAATTTTATAAAAATGAATTAGAAAGCGAAGAAATCAATAACGAAACAATTATATATTCAAAATATTTAATAAAAGAAAAAACAGAAAAATGGAATAACAAATTTTTAGGTTTAACTATGCAAAGCAAAGGAAGTGATAAAAATGAGTAATGAAGAAGACAGTTTTACTAAGACTTCGATTAACTGGTATCCAGGGCATATGGCAAAAACAAAAAAACAAATAGAGGAAGATTTAAAGTTAGTAGATATAGTAATTGAATTATTAGATGCCAGAATTCCAATATCCAGTCAAAATCCTGATATAAGAGATATGGTAAGAAACAAAATAGTATTAAAACTATTAAATAAAAGCGATTTAGCAGATAATAAAGAAAATAAAATATGGAAAGACTATTTTGCGATGCAAGGACTACAAGCAGTAATAGTAAATTCAAATACTGGATTTGGCATAGATGAGACCATAAGAAAAATCGAAGAAATGATGAAAGATAAACTAGAAACACTTTCTGAAAAAGGAAGAACTGGTAGAAAAATAAGAGCAATGATAGTTGGAATTCCAAATGTAGGAAAATCTTCATTTATTAATCGTGTGGCAAAAAAGAATTCAGCACAGGTTGGCAACAAACCGGGGGTGACAAAAAACAAACAATGGATACGTGTCAATGATAAAATAGAGCTTCTAGACACCCCAGGAGTTCTATGGCCAAAATTTGAAAATGAAAAAGTGGCTTTAAATCTATCATTTACTGGGACAATAAATGATAATATTTTAGCTCAAACAGAGATTGCATATCAACTTTTAAAATATTTATTAAAAAATTATACTGAAAATCTTTGTGAAAGATATAACTTTAAAAAAGAAAAGTTAGAAGAAACACTTAAAAAAGATTATGATGAAAATATTAATATCTATGAGATAATGTTAGAAATAGGAAAAAAACGTGGAGCAATAATTTCTGGTGGAAAAATAGATGATGAAAAAACAGCCAAAATAATATTAGACGATTTTAGAACAGGTAAATTAGGCCATATTACTTTAGAAAAAGCACCACAAACAACAAAATTCATAAACAAGTGATTATTGTTAAAATAATTCATTACTTGAAAGCGATAGTATGTTGACTATCGCTTCTATCTTCCAATAAACATTTGAACAAAGACTCTGCCATATTTTGAACTACTTACAACACCAATTCCTGTATAATTATAACTACTATTTAAAATATTTGCTTTATGCCCTGAAGAATTCATCCATGAGTTTACAGCACCACTATTGCTAGAATTTCCTGCTATATTTTCTGCAGCTGTAGTATAAGAGATTCTAAAGCTTTTTAACATGTCAAAAGGAGAGCCATAAGTTGGAGAATTATGTGAAAAATAATTACTATCTACCATGTCTTGCGCTTTAATTCTTGCCACTTTTTGCACTTCGTCATCGATTTTTAATGCTTGAAGGCCATTCTTTATTCTTTCTTGATTAATTAAGTCAAAGATTTCCTTTTCATCCACATTCATTGTAGATGTTTGAGTGTTTTGCTCTATATTTCCATTGCTAGATGTATTTGGATAAATTGGCTTTATATACTTTTTGCTAACTGCACCTATATAATCACCTTCTACTTGGACAACATACCATTCTCCAATACCCGCAAATACTCTTATATACTCATTTTTTTTGACTGTTGTTATAACTTTATATTGTGTACCTGGTCCACTTCTAACATTTAAGGTGGTGGCCGTAACTAACCCAGTTGAAAAATCTAATTTGTAATAATGTTGCATTCCAAACGAGGTTGAGATACTACAAACTATCAAAGTAAACATTAGTATCATTGATAGTTTTAATATATTTATCTTCTTGATTGTTATAATTTTCATAAAATACAATCCTCCTTGTTTAAGGATATTATTATATGAATGTCCAATATGTATATTTAGAATAAATTTATATTCTGTATGTAACTTTTTCGAATGTGTAGTTTTATAGTAGTAGCAAAAAAGAAAATTAAAAAAATTGTTATGAAAGTTGTTTTGCATAATTGACAAACATACACAATTTTTGAAAACTTTTTGGAATTTGTATTGACAAAATATGTTTAAAATATTATAATATTCATTGTCGTAAGAAAAAAGCCAGTTTTAATATTTGAAAATGCAGATGTGGCGGAACTGGCAGACGCACAGGACTTAAAATCCTGCGGTGGTTAAACACCGTGCCGGTTCGATTCCGGCCATCTGCACCAATGACGTATCTGTTCGAACTAATAGAACAGAGTTGATACAAAATC
>CALXZT010000025.1 GCA_944393315.1 uncultured Clostridia bacterium | reverse complement strand
TTATATCAAAAGAGCGATAAAATGTCATCTTATTTTTATTGATTTTTCAATATTTTTAAAAGTTTTACTTGTGGATAGTTATATTAAAAATTTATTTTTTTGAATAATTATTTTAGTATTACTTTTTACACCAAAATTTTGGCTTCAAAAAATGGGGAAACTTTTTCTCATATAATATTGACAATTACAAAAACATGATATATAATAATGCAGTATGAAATTTAGCGTTGAAGCTGAATGTGGCTACATCCTTACAAAAGTAAGGCTGGAGGGAACTTCAGTGGAGTATGTCTTGGCTCAGACCAGGCGGTAAGTAAAGCGTAAGTTAATCATAATCAACACAAAGGAAAAATGATAATTGTATAAAATACAAATATCATATTTTTATAAATAAAAAATGGGAAACTTATGCATATAAAAGAAAAGCACTTATCCCTAATTAACATACAAATTTGGGATTTTAATATGGGATTGTTCAAAACACCCGGGTGCGTTCCAACTTGCCAGCTAAAAAATTTCAATTTTATTTAGAAAGAGGAGGGAAATTTAAAATGGCAAATGCAGTAGCAACAAGTGAAAAAATCAGAATAAGACTAAAAGCTTATGATCATGTTGTTTTAGATCAGTCTGCTGAAAAAATAGTAGATACTGCTAAAAAAACAGGAGCAAAGGTATCAGGTCCTATTCCATTACCAACAGAAAAGGAAGTAATTACAATCTTACGTTCTCCACACAAACATAAAGATTCAAGAGAACAATTTGAAATGAGAACACACAAAAGAGTTATTGATATCTTCTACCCAACACAAAAAACAGTTGATAATCTAATGAAATTAGAATTACCAGCAGGTGTTGACATAGAAATCAAACTTTAATTATAAATAAATGCATTAAAAAAGATAAAATGCAAAAATAAACTAAGCTGGCCAAAGCAGTCAGCCAATAGTAGGAGGAAAGAAAATGAAAAAAGCAATTATAGGAAGAAAATTAGGAATGACACAAATATTTGACCAAAATGGAGTAGTTATTCCTGTAACAGTTGTAGAAGCTGGACCATGTGTAGTTGCACAAGTTAAAACAGTAGAAAAAGAAGGATATAATGCTGTTCAACTAGGTTTCGGCGAAGTAAAAGATAAACACATAAACAAACCAGAAAAAGGACATTTTACAAAAAATAACTTAACAGCAAAAAAGCATTTAAGAGAATTCAGATTAGATTCAATAGAAGGAATCAAAGTTGGAGACGAAGTAAAAGCAGATGTATTTGCAGCTGGAGAAAAAGTAGATGTTCAAGGAACCTCAAAAGGAAAAGGATTCCAAGGTGTAATAAAAAGACATGGACAATCAAGAGGACCAATGGGACATGGTTCAATGTATCACAGAAGACCAGGTTCAATGGGACCAACATCAACACCAGGTAGAGTATTCAAAGGTAAAAAATTACCAGGACAAATGGGAAGAGTTACCGTAACAGTACAAAATTTAGATGTTGTTAAAGTAGACATGGATAAAAACGTAATATTAATCAAAGGTAGCGTACCAGGAGCTAAAGGAGCTATCTTAAAAATAAAATCAGCTGTAAGAGCTAGCAAATAATAGAAAGGAGAGAAAAACGAAATGCCAAAAGTAGACGTATATGATATGCAAGGTAAAAAAGTAAGCAATGTAGAACTAAATGAAAACGTATTTGGAATAAAACCAAATGAAGCGGTGGTACATAGCGTACTTGTAAATTACTTAGCAAATCAAAGACAAGGTACACAAAGTACAAAAACAAGAGCAGAAGTTAGTGGTGGTGGAAGAAAACCATGGAGACAAAAAGGAACAGGTAGAGCAAGGCAAGGAAGCATTCGTGCTCCACAATGGATTAAAGGTGGTATTGCTTTAGGACCAAAACCACGTTCATATAGATATAAAGTAAACAAAAAAGAAAAACAACTTGCCATTAAATCATTGTTAAGTTCAAAAGTATTAGAAAACGAATTAACAGTAGTGGATAAATTAGAAATGAAAGAAACAAAAACAAAAGAAATGGTAAAAACATTATCTAATTTAAAAATAGAAGGAAAAACATTAATAATAGTTGCTGACAAAAATGAAAATGTATATTTATCTAGCAGAAACATAGAAGGAGTTAAAGCAATAACACTAAACATGATAAATGTTTATGACTTATTAAACTACAACAAATTAGTTTTACCTTTAGATACTGTTAAAAAATTAGAGGAGGTGTATGCTTAATGATACCAGAAGAAATAATAATAGCGCCAGTTATTACTGAAAAAAGTAATGACCAAATGCAAATGGGGAAATACACTTTCGAGGTTAACAAAAAGGCAACAAAAGTTGAAATAGCAAATGCTGTTGAAAAACTATTCAATGTTAAAGTACTAAACGTAAATACAATGACAGTTAAAGGAAAAACCAAAAGAGTTAGATATGTAGAAGGAAAAACTTCTGACTGGAAAAAGGCTATTGTTACAATAGACACAAACCCAGGAGAAGAATCATACTTAAGCAAAGGTGGAAAAGTAGTTAAAATATCTAAAAAATATAAAGATAGCATTGACAAATTTATGGGAGCTTAGTCTAAGCGATTAATAAATAGAAGATAAAGTAAAATATCGAGAAAGAACTCGGAAAATAAATAATAAAGGAGAGAAATTAAAAATGGGAATGAAACACTTCAAAGCATATACACCATCAAGAAGAAACATGACAGTTTCAACATATGAAGAAGTAACAAAAAAGACTCCTGAAAAATCTTTGTTAGCAGTTAAAAAGAAAAATGCAGGAAGAAACTCATATGGAAGAATCACAGTTAGACATCAAGGTGGTGGAAACAGACAAAAATACAGAATAATAGATTTCAAACGTAGAAAAGATGACATGTTAGCAACAGTAATAGGAATCGAATATGATCCAAACAGAAGTGCTAATATAGCATTAATTCAATATGAAGATGGAGAAAAAGCTTATATATTAGCTCCAGAAGGCTTAACAGATGGAGCAAAAGTAATGTCAGGAGAAAATGTAGACATAAAACCAGGAAACTGTCTACCAATCGCCAATATACCAGTAGGTACCTTAATTCATAATATAGAATTAAATCCTATGCAAGGTGGAAAATTAGTAAAAGCAGCAGGTCAAAGTGCACAATTAATGGCTAAAGAAGGAAAATATGCACATGTAAGATTACCTTCAGGAGAAATGAGATTAATATTAGCAAATTGTAGAGCAACAATTGGAACAATAGGAAATAGCGATCATGAAAACGTAAAATTAGGAAAAGCAGGAAGAACAAGACACTTAGGTATTAGACCTACAGTAAGAGGTTCTGTAATGAACCCTAATGATCACCCTCATGGAGGTGGTGAAGGTAGAGCACCAGTTGGACATTCAGGACCAATGACACCTTGGGGTAAACCAGCTCTAGGATATAAGACAAGAAACAAAAAGAATAGAACAAACAAGTTCATTGTTAAAAGGAGGAAATAAGAGTAATGGCTAAGAAAAATACAGTTGTAAAAGAGAAAAAAGCACCTTTCGTTAGTGAATCTTTATTAAAAAAAGTAGAAGCTATGAATGAAACAGGAAAAAAAGAAGTATTAAAAACATGGTCAAGAGCTTCAACAATATATCCACAAATGATTGGTCATACAATAGCTGTACATGATGGAAGAAAACATGTACCTGTATATATTACAGAAGAAATGATAGGTCATAAATTAGGTGAATTTGCTCCTACAAGAACATTTAAAGGTCATGCAGGAGAGAAAACATCTACTGTTAAAAAATAATAAATGCTATATGGCATCTAAAATTAATATAAGGAGGAAAATAACGTGGAAGAAACAGCAATAGTTGAAGCTAGAGCGACTCTTAGATATGCAAGAATATCAAGCAGAAAAGTAAAAATAGTTGCAGACTTAATAAGAGGAAAAAATATAGATGAAGCTTTAGCAATAGTAAAATTTACACCAAAAGCTTCTTCAGAAATAATAGAAAAATTATTAAAATCAGCAATTGCAAATGCTGAAAATAACCATCACATGGATCACTCAAAACTATATGTTGCTGAAATATTTGCAAACCAAGGGCCAACCCTAAAAAGAATTAGGCCAGCTGCAAAAGGTTCAGCTGTTAGAATTAGAAAAAGAACAAGTCATATAACAATTGTTCTAAGAGAAGAATAGGAGGTAGCAAGTTAAAATGGGACAAAAAGTACATCCAACAGGCGTTAGAGTAGGAATAATAAAAGATTGGAATGCTAAATGGTATGCAAACAACAAAAACTTTGCAGATTACTTAGTAGAAGATCAAAAAATTCGTAAATTTTTAAAGAAAAAATTATATGCTGCTGGAATTTCTAAAATAGAAGTTGAAAGAACAGCAAAATTTGTTAGAGCCAATGTATATACAGCGAAACCTGGAATAGTAATAGGAAAAGGCGGAACAGGAGCTGAAAGTTTAAAACAAGAGCTTTCAAAAGAAATTGGCAAAGAAATAAACATAAACATAATTGAAGTAAAAGATGTAGATACAAATGCACAATTAGTTGCAGAAAATATCGCAGGACAACTAGAAAGAAGAATTTCATTCAGAAGAGCAATGAAACAATGCATGCAAAAAGCTATGAAATCAGGTGCTTTAGGAATAAAAACCTCAGTATCTGGACGATTAGGTGGAGCAGACATGGCTAGAACAGAATTCTATAAAGAGGGAACAATTCCTCTACAAACTTTAAGAGCTGATATTGACTATGGATTTGCAGAAGCAGATACAACATACGGAAAAATTGGAGTTAAAGTTTGGATATATAAAGGTGAAGTTCTTCCAGCTAAAAAAGTGGAAGGAGGAGTTGAGTAATGCCATTAATGCCAAAAAAATTTAAATTTAGAAAAATGCAAAAAGGTAGAAACAGAGGAAAAGCAACAAGAGGAAATACAGTATCAGAAGGTGAATATGGATTACAAGCTGTAGAAGCAGGGTTAATAAAAGGAAACCAAATTGAAGCAGCACGTATTGCTATGACTCGTTATATAAAAAGAGGTGGAAAAGTTTGGATTAAAATATTCCCAGACAAACCAATCTCAACAAAACCAATAGGAACTCGTATGGGTAAAGGAAAAGGAAATGTTGAATATTGGGTAGCAGCAGTAAAACCAGGTAGAGTAATGTTTGAAATGGCTGGAGTTTCAGAGGAAACAGCGAGAGAAGCATTACGTTTAGCTATGAATAAACTACCTATAAAAGCAAAATTCGTAAAAAGAGAAACTGTAAACGAGGTAGGTGATAGTGATGAAGATAAATAAAATTAGAGAAATGTCTTCACCAGAGCTAGAAAAAGAATTAGGTGAACTAAAAACAGAATTATTTAAATTAAAATTTAGTTTAGCTACAAATGGATTAGATAATCCTATGAAAATAAAAGAAGTAAAAAGAGATATAGCTAAAATCAACACAGTATTGACAGAAAGAAAATTAGCAGAAGCTAAAAAATAATCAGGAAATAAACAATTCCTAGAACTAAAAAGGAGGATTAAAACCTATGGAAGAAAGAAATCTTCGTAAAGTTATGGTAGGAACAGTTACTTCTGACAAAATGGATAAAACAGTAGTTATAGCAGTCGAAGATAGTGTTAGACATAACGTATATGGAAAAACAGTTAAAAGAACATACAAACTAAAAGCACATGATGAAGAAAATAGCTGTAAAATAGGAGATAGAGTAAAAGTCATGGAAACAAGACCACTTTCTAAAGAAAAAAGATGGAGAGTAGTTGAAATCCTAGATAAAAAAGGAGGAGAATAAATCATGGTACAACAACAAACTATACTAAAAGTAGCTGATAATACAGGAGCAAAAGAAATTATGTGTATTAGATGTTTAGGAGGTTCTTTTAGAAAAACAGCTAATATAGGAGATATAATAGTTGCTTCAGTTAAATCAGCAACACCAGGTGGAGTTGTAAAAAAAGGTGATGTTGTAAAAGCAGTTATAGTTAGAAGCAAAAAAGGATTAAGAAGACAAGACGGATCATATATAAAATTTGATGAAAATGCAGCTGTAATAATAAAAGAAGACAAAACACCAAGAGGAACACGTATATTTGGACCAGTTGCAAGAGAACTAAGAGAAGGGGAATATATGAAAATCCTTTCACTAGCCCCAGAAGTTCTTTAATTTATTAGCAAGTAAAAAATAAGATGCAAAATAAAAAAATAACAACCAAAAATCAAAGAAGGAGGAGAACCTTACAATGAAAATAAAAAAAGGTGATACAGTCCAAGTTTTATCTGGAAATGATAAAGGTAAAAAAGGCGAAGTATTAGAAGTTATACCTAAAACAGAAAGCGTTGTTGTAAAAGGTGTAAATGTTAGAAAAAAACATATTAAACCAAGAAAACAAGGCGAAGAAGGTGGAATAATACCACTAGAATGTGCTGTTTTAGCAAGTAAAGTAAATGTGGTATGTCCAAAATGTGGAAAAGCAACAAGAATTGGATATAGCGAAGAAAAAGGCGAAAAAGTTCGTGTTTGTAAAAAATGTGGAGCTAAAATAAAATAATTGAGAAAGGAGGAAACTCATAATGGAAAAACTAAAAGAACAATATGTAAAAGAAGTAATTCCAGCATTAATGAAAAAATTTAATTATAAATCAACTATGCAAGTTCCTAAACTTGAAAAAATAGTTATAAATATTGGCTTAGGAGATACAAAAGAAAATCCTAAAGAATTAGAAAATGCAGTAAATGACTTAGCATTAATTACAGGACAAAAACCAGTAATAACAAAGGCTAAAAAATCAATTGCAGCATTTAAATTAAGAGAAGGAGCAAATGTAGGTTGTAAAGTTACTTTAAGATCTGACAAAATGTATGATTTTGCATACAAACTATTTAATATAGCTCTTCCAAGAGTAAGAGATTTTAGAGGTGTATCAACAAATTCTTTTGATGGTAGAGGAAATTATTCTATGGGAGTTAAAGAACAATTAATATTCCCTGAAATAGAATATGATAAAATAGATAAACTAAGAGGCATGGATATCATATTTGTAACTACTGCTGAATCAGATGAAGAAGCTAGAGAGTTACTTTCATTGTTAGGTATGCCATTCCAAAACTAAATTAAGGAGGAAAATTTATAAAATGGCTAAAAAATCATTAAAAGTAAAACAAGCTAGACCACAAAAATATGCTACTAGAGAATATAATAGATGCAGAATATGTGGTAGACCACATGCTTATATGAGAAAATTTGGTATTTGCCGTGTGTGCTTTAGAGAATTAGCTCATAAGGGTGAGATACCAGGAGTTAAGAAGTCAAGCTGGTAAGAATTTTGATAAAATCACTCATCTTGTACATTTTAGCTGAATAATCCAAAGCTTAGTACACTTTCAGCTTGCATTACTTATCAAAAATGCACAATATAAGCAATTTTATCAAAATTTAAAATAAAAGAAAAGAAGGAGGAAAAGTAAATTGAACACTACAGATCCAATAGCAGATATGTTAACAAGAATAAGAAATGCTAATAGCTCAAAGCATAAAACAGTTGATATACCTGAATCAAAGACTAAATTAGGAATTGCTGAAATACTATTCAAAGAGGGCTACATCAAATCTTTTGAAGAAATCAGCAATGAAAATCAAGGAATAATCAGAATTACTCTAAAATATGATGAAAAAGGAACAAGAGTAATCGATGGAATAAAAAGAATCAGTAAACCAGGATTAAGAGTATATGCTAGCAAAGATGAA
The DNA here is from genome assembly GCA_944393315.1 of uncultured Clostridia bacterium. Lineage (GTDB taxonomy): Bacteria > Bacillota > Clostridia > TANB77 > CAG-508 > CAG-269. The sequence continues at coordinate 10,719 of CALXZT010000025.1, read as the reverse complement.
TTACCAAAAGTATTAAATGGATTAGGAATAGCTATAATTTCTACATCTAAAGGTTTAAAAACAGACAAAGAAGCAAGAGAATTAGGTGTAGGTGGAGAAGTTTTAGCATATGTATGGTAGTCAGTTTTGCACTACAAAATGTAGTAATAAATAATTCTACATTTTCGTGATATTAAATTCTATAAACTAAAAAGCGTGCCAAAGCACAAAGGGAAAAATCAACCTAAATGTGAAAATTAAAAAATAAACGTTAGGCGAACGCCCTAAAAGAAAGGAGAAAATAAAATGTCAAGAATAGGAAACAAAGCTATTCAAGTGCCACAAGGTGTAACAGTTACAATAGATGGAAACAAAATAACTGTACAAGGACCAAAAGGTACATTAGAAAGAGAATTACATAAAAATATAACAGTAACAATTGAAAACAATGAAATCAAAGTTGCTAGACCAAATGATGAAGCTTTAAACAAGAGTTTACATGGCTTAACAAGAACTTTAATAAACAACATGGTACAAGGTGTATTAAATGAATACACAAGAGAGCTACAAATAAATGGAGTAGGTTATAGAGTTCAAAAACAAGGAAACAACTTAAATTTAACTCTAGGATATTCTCATCCAGTAATATTTGAAGCACCAAAAGGAATTACTTTTGACGTTCCAAATCAATCTACTATTATAGTAAAAGGAATTGATAAAGAATTAGTTGGTCAGACAGCAGCAAATATTAGAACAAAGAGACCACCAGAAGTATATAGAGGAAAAGGAATAAAATACGCTGAAGAAGTTATTAGACGTAAAGAAGGTAAAACAGGTAAAAAATAAACCTTAAATAATCACGGAAAGGAGTAATTTTTAAATGATTAAGAAAACAGATAGAAAATTTGAAAGAACAAGAAGACATATTAGAGTAAGAAGAAAAATATCTGGAACATCAGAAAGACCAAGACTATGTGTATATAGAAGTAATAGCAACATATATGCACAAGTTATAGATGATGTAGCAGGAAATACTCTAGTTAGTGCTTCAACTCTTGACAAAGAAGTAAAAACTAAACATGCTAATAAGGAAGCTGCAAAAGAAGTTGGAGCTTTAATATCAAAAAGATGTAAAGCTAAAAAAATTGAAGAAGTAGTTTTTGACCGTGGTGGATATATATATCATGGTGTAATAAAAGAACTAGCAGAAGCTGCAAGAGAAGGCGGACTAAGATTCTAGTAGATGTTATACAAGAGTAAATTATATACTAGATATAAAAACTATAAAGTAAATAAAAACCAAAAGGGAGGGAAAACAAACTTAAATGGAAGAGAATAAAGCAGAATTAAAAGAAAAAGTAGTAGCTCTTAACAGAGTAGCTAAAGTAGTTAAAGGTGGTAGAACTTTTAGATTTAGTGCTGTAGTAGTTGTTGGAGATGGCGCTGGACATATAGGTGTTGGAAACGGAAAAGCAGCAGAAGTTCCAGACGCAATCAAAAAAGCTATTGCATCTGCTAAAAAGAATTTGGTAGAAGTTCCAGTAGTAGGAACAACAATACCACATGAATATATTGGAAAATTTGGAAGTGCTAAAGTTGTATTAAAACCAGCTGCAGAGGGTACAGGACTTATAGCTGGAGGTAGTGTAAGACCAGTATTAGAGCTTGCAGGATATAGAGATATTCGTACAAAAGTTGTTGGAACAAACAATCCAAGAAATGTTGTATATGCTACAATAGAAGGCTTAAAAGCTATGCAAACAGTAGAACAAGTGGCAAAAAAAAGAGGAAAGAAAGTAGAAGAAATTCTTTAATTAGATTGAAAAAATTAAAATAAAAGTATAAAATACAATCAAATAAAATAGGAGGTGCAAGCGAGAATGAAACTTGGAGAATTAAAACCAGTAGCCCAAAAAACAAAGAAAACAAGAGTAGGACGTGGAATAGGTTCAGGTCTTGGAAAAACATCAGGAAGAGGACAAAAAGGACAAAAAGCTAGATCTGGTGGAGGAGTAAGACGTGGTTTCGAAGGTGGTCAAACACCATTATATAGAAGATTACCAAAAAGAGGATTTACAAATATTCATGCTAAAAACTATACAGAAGTAACGCTAACAATGTTAAATAAAAGCAAAGCAACAGATGTTACAGTTGATAGTTTATTAGAAGAAGGAATAATTGGTAAAGCAAATGATGGAATCGTAGTTTTAGCAACTGGAAAATTAGAAAAAAAATTAAATGTAAAAGCCAATAGATTTACAGCATCTGCAAGAGAAAAAATAGAAGCTCTAGGCGGAAAGGCAGAGGTGGTTTAATTGTTTAAAACATTAAAAAACGCTTTTAAGACACCAGATGTTAGAAAAAGACTACTATACACATTATTACTTATTGTAATATTTAGATTAGGATGTTATATAACAGTACCAGGAGTTGATATTGTTACACTAAATGAAGCAATGACAACTGAAGGAATTGCTGGGTTTATTAACTTAATATCAGGTGGGGCATTTTCAAGATTTTCAATATTCGCAATGTCAATAACACCATATATCACTGCTTCAATTGTAATACAATTATTAGCAATGATAATACCTTCATTAGAGAGATTAACTAAAGAAGGTGGAGAAGAGGGAAAAAGAAAGATAAATAAATATACTAAAATTGTTACAATAATATTAGCATTAGTAGAGTCAATAGGTATATATTTATCATATAGAAATACAGGAATATTCGTTGATAATGGATTTTTAACTGGTGTACTAGTAATTGCATCATTAGTTGGTGGAACTGCATTTTTAATGTGGTTAGGAGAACAAATTGATACAAAAGGTATAGGAAACGGAATATCTATGATAATATTTGTAGGTATCATTTCAGGGTTGCCATCAACACTTGTAACAATCTGGAATTTAGTATTTACAGTAGTTGGATTTAGTACAACAGGGTTAATTACAGCAATTGCAATAATAATAGGAGCAATTATATTAGTTGCAGGAGTTGTATTTGTACAACAAGCTGAAAGAAGAGTACCTGTACAATATTCAAAAAGAGTTGTAGGAAGAAAAATGGTAGGAGCGCAAAGTACACATATTCCATTAAAATTAGTAATGGCTGGAGTTATGCCTGTAATATTTGCCTCATCATTTATGACATTCCCAGCAATGATACTTCAAATATTTGTAAGTGACATTGCAACAAGAGGGGGATTCCTAGGAGGACTATATAAATTTTCAATAGCAACATCTAGTTCACAAGTTGGTATTGGATATTCAATAGCAAATGCGATAGTATACTTATTATTAATTTTAGGATTTACATTTTTCTATACTTATGCTACATTTAATCCAGCAGAAGTATCAAATAATATTAAGAAAAATGGTGGATTTATTCCAGGAATTAGAGCTGGAAAACCAACAACAGATTATTTATCTTCAATAATAACAAAATTAACATTATTTGGTGGTCTATTTTTAGCATTGATTGCAATATTACCAATGCTACTAAGATTCACAAGTTTAAATGTTTCTTTTGGAGGAACATCAATATTAATTGTTGTAGGTGTAGCTCTAGAAACAGTTCAACAATTAGAATCTAGATTAGTGATGAGACATTATAAAGGATTTTTAGAATAAAAGTTTATTGGACAACTTTAAAATTAGCATAAGTTGGAGATTGGAAAATCAATCTCTAACTTTGCTGTTTCAAAATTTATCATAGTATAACTTTTTAAATATCTATAAAGTAGGTATTTAAAAAATTATATTAAAGGAGTGTTATAGTATGAATATTATAATGTTAGGAGCACAAGGAACTGGAAAAGGAACAGTTGCAGGTTTTATCAGTCAAGAGATGGGATGGCCTCAAATTTCTACAGGAGATATTTTTAGAAAAAACATTAGCGAAAAAACAGAGCTAGGAATTATAGCAGATTCATATATTTCAAAAGGAAATTTAGTTCCAGATGAAATAACAGTACCAATAGTTAAAAAAAGATTGGCAGAAGATGATGCAAAAAATGGAGTAATTTTAGATGGCTTTCCAAGAACAATAGCTCAAGCTGAAAAACTAGACGAAATTCTAGCAGAAGTAGGAAAAAAGGTAGATTTAGTAATAAATTTAGTAACACCTAAAGAAGAAATTATAGAGAGAATGCTAACTAGAAGAGTATGCACTAACCAAGAATGTAAAGCAACATATAACACAAAATTACATCCACCTAAAGTAGAAGGAATTTGTGACAAATGTGGAGCTCCACTAAAGCAAAGAGATGATGATAAAGACCCAGAAGCAATTAATAGAAGACTAGAACTATATGAAGAAAAAACAAGTCCATTAATTGAATTTTACAAGCAAAAAGGGGTATTAAGAACAGAAACAGTAAGTGTTGCAATCAATCATTTAGGTAAAGATGTAGCAGATGAAGTTGTAAGAGATATAAGAGGTAATTAAAGTGGTAACAATCAAGTCAAAAAAAGAAATAGAACTTATGAGAGAAGCATGCAAAGTTGTAGCTTTAACACATAAGGCAATTGAACAAAATATAAAACCAGGAATGACAACTTGGGAGCTAGACCAAATTGTAGAAAAAACTATGAAAAGTTTAGGGGCAATATCAGCTGAAAAAAATTATCCATCAGGTTTTGATGATGTGCCAAATTTCCCAGCAGCAGCCTGTATATCAATAAATGATGAAGTAATTCATGGAATACCTTCTAAAAGGAGATACATAAAAGAAGGTGATGTTGTAAGTATAGACTTAGTAGCATTAAAAAATGGTTTTCATGGAGATGCAGCAAGAACAATAATAGTTGGAAAAGCATCAAAAGAAGCAGAAAAACTTGTAAAAGTGACAAAACAGGCATTTTTTGAGGGAATAAAATTTGCTAGAAAAGGGAACAGAATTGGGGATATATCCCATGCAATAGGTGAATATGTAAATTCACAAGGATTTTCAGTAGTCAGGGAATTCCAAGGACATGGAATAGGAAGACAAATGCATGAAGATCCAGGAATTCCAAACTATGGTAAGGCCGGAAAGGGAATACGTTTAGAACCGGGTATGACTTTAGCAATAGAGCCAATGGTAATTCAGGGCAGTCCTAACATTTTAGAATTAGACGATGGATGGACAATAATAACAGAAGATGGAAGCTTAGCAGCACATTACGAAAATACAATTTTAATTACAGAAAAAGAGCCTGAAATATTGACAATTATTTAAAAATGTTATATACTATATGAGTTAATGCCAGTTTTGGCAAAAATAGGAGGGAAAAATCTTGTCAAAGGAAGATGTAATCGAAGTTGAAGGTACAGTAATAGAAACTTTACCAAATACAAACTTTAAAGTTGAACTTGAAAATGGGCATCAAATATTAGCACATATTTCAGGAAAATTAAGAATGAATTATATTAAAATTTTACCAGGAGATAAGGTTAAAGTAGAACTTTCTCCATATGACTTGTCAAGAGGCAGAATAACTTGGAGAGCAAAATAGATAAAAATTAACCCAAATATACAAAAAATAAATATGGGAGGTGCTAAAAATGAAAGTAAGACCATCAGTAAAACCAATATGTGACAAATGTAAAGTAATAAAAAGAAAAGGTGTAATTAGAGTTATATGCGAAAACCCTAAACACAAACAAAGACAAGGATAATAAATCCATTAAATAAGTTTATAACACAATCATGTAGCGGCTGTGAGACAAAATCTCATATCATGTTTGTGTTTATTATAAAGTCCGAAAGATTTAAAGAGGCTGGGGTAAACACCAGTAGCATTTCACCTTTAAATTAATAGGACAAACAAAAATAGAAAAAAATTTTGGAGGTGCAAACATGGCTCGTATAGCAGGAGTAGATTTACCTAAAGAAAAAAGAGTAGAAGCAGGACTTACATATATATATGGCATAGGGCTAAAAAGTTCTCAAAAAATACTTGCAGCAGCAAAGGTAAATCCAGATACTAGAGTTAAAGATTTAACTGATGATGAAGTAAATAGCATCAGAAAAGTAATTGATGAATCATACAAAGTAGAAGGTGACTTAAGAAGAGAAGTAGCATTAAACATTAAAAGATTAACAGAAATTGGTTGCTACAGAGGAATCAGACATAGAAGAGGACTACCTGTAAGAGGACAAAGAACAAAAACTAATGCTCGTACAAGAAAGGGTCCAAGAAAACTAGTAAGTAAAAGCAAAAAAGCTTAATTAAGAATAATTAAATGATTATCCAATTAAGGAGGGAAATTAAGAAAAATGGCTAACAAAACTGTAACAAAAAAACCAGTAGCTAGAAGAAATAGAAAAAACATTGAAAAAGGTGAAGCACATATTCACTCAAGTTTCAATAATACAATAGTTACAATCACAGACACAAAGGGAAATGCAATATCATGGGGAAGTGCTGGTGGATTAGGATTTAAAGGATCTAGAAAAAGCACACCATTTGCTGCTGGAGAAGTAGCTGAAAAAGCTGCAAAAGCTGCAATGGAACATGGTTTAAAATCTGTAGAAGTATATGTAAAAGGTCCTGGATCAGGACGTGAAGCAGCAATAAGATCACTACAAGCAGCAGGTCTTGAAATAAGTGCAATCAAAGATGTAACACCAATCCCACATAACGGATGCAGACCACCAAAAAGAAGAAGAGTTTAAAAATAAAGAAAAATAAAAAACCAAAAATTTATGAAAGAGGTGTAAATACAAAATGGCAAGATATACAGACGAACAATGTCGTATTTGCCGTAGAAATGGAGAGAAATTGTTCTTAAAAGGTTCAAGATGTTACACTGACAAATGCAGTATTTCAAGAAGAAATTATGCACCAGGTCAACATGGACAAAAAAGAGCAAAACTTTCTGAATACGGTACTCAATTAAGAGAAAAACAAAAAACAAAATCATACTATGGAGTTGGAGAAAGACAATTCAGAAAATATTTTGAAATGGCTTCTAGTAGAAAAGGTATCACAGGTGATAACCTATTACAAATACTAGAAAGTAGACTAGATAATGTAGTATACAGATTAGGATATGGTTCTTCAAGATCACAAGCTAGACAACTAGTAAACCATGGAATTTTTGCAGTAAATGGAAAGAGAGTTGATATTCCATCTTACTTAGTAAAAGCAGGAGATGTTATATCTGTAAGAGAGAATAAAAAAGATACAGGAGCTGTAAAAATTAATGTAGAAGAAAATGCAGCAAGACCAGTTCCAGAATGGTTAGAAAAGGAAGTAGAAACTTTAAGTGGTAAAGTAATTAGATTAGCGGCTAGAGAAGATATAGACATTCCAGTTGAAGAGCATTTAATAGTAGAGCTTTACTCTAAATAGTTTTTAAATAAATTAGGAGGTAAAAATGATAGAATTCGAAAAGCCAAATATTGAATGTCTAGAAGTTGATAATGCAAATAACTATGCAAAATTTGTATGTGAACCATTAGAAAGAGGTTATGGTGTAACAATAGGAAACTCTTTAAGAAGAATCTTATTATCATCACTAACAGGATGTGCAATAACAAGTGTAAAAATTGAAGGAGTATTGCATGAATTCTCTAGCATACCAAATGTTGTAGAAGATGTACCAGAAATAATAGTTAATTTAAAAAGTGTCAGACTAAAATTTGACGAAAATAAAGAAAAGGTATTAAGAATTAACTTCAAAGGCGAAGGCGAAGTAACAGCAGGAGACATTGTAACAGATGGAACAGTAGAAATACTAAATCCAGATTTACATATAGCAACAGTATCAGAAGGTGGACAATTAGTAATGGAAATGACTGCAGATATGGGAAGAGGGTATACTCCTTCTGAAAAAAATAAAAAACCAAATCAAGACATTTCAGTTTTACCAATAGATTCGATATACACACCAGTTACAAAGGTTAATTATCAAGTTAAAAACACTAGAGTAGGTCAAATGGTTGATTATGATAAATTAATTATAGAAGTTTGGACAGATGGAAGCCTAAAGGCTCATGAGGCATTGAGCTTAGCAGCTAAAGTCATGACAAGCCATTTAAATTTATTTATTGACTTATCAGAAGCAACAAAAAATACGCAAGTAATGATAGAAAAAGAAGAATCACAAAAAGAGAAAGTTTTAGAGACATCAATAGAAGAATTAGAGTTATCTGTAAGATCATTCAACTGTTTAAAAAGAGCTGGAATTGCAACAGTTGAAGACCTAATCAGTAAATCTCAAGCTGATATGATGAAGGTTAGAAACTTAGGAAAGAAATCTTTGGATGAAGTAACTGCAAAATTACATTCATTAGGTTTAGATTTCGCTGAAGAAGAAGAATAAGGTTAGGAGGAGAATAAATTGGCTACAAATAGAAAATTAGGTGTAACTACAGACATAAGATTAGCAATGCTTAAAAACTTAACTACTGATGTAATAATGCATGGAAAAGTTGAAACGACAGAAGCTAGAGCAAAAGAAGTTAAATCTATAGTAGATAGCATAATAGCTCTTGCAGTAAAAGAAAAAGACAACTTTGAGACAGTTGAGGTAAAAGTAGTAAAAGCAAAGTTAGACTCTAAAGGAAACAAAGTTACAGAATTAGTAAAAAGCAAAAACGGAAAAGAATATTTAAAAGTAGTAAAAGAATCAACTACTGAAAAAAGACAAAAAGATATGCCATCAAGATTAAGCGCAAGAAGAAAAATAATGAGAAAGCTTAACAAGGTTAAAGATAGCAAAGGCAACAATATAGATTTACCAGGAAAACTATTTACAGAAATAGCTCCAAAATACGAAGGCAGAGTTGGAGGATATACTCGTATAGTGAAAGCTGGTCCTCGTAAAGGAGACGGAGCTGAAAAAGCTATATTAATGTTAGTTTAATTTTGAAAAAATGGGATGGTTCTCTTTTCAGAATTATAGAAAAAGTATCGCTAAATGGTAGCGATATTTTTTTGGCATACGAATTAAATGCATTAGAGAATACTTTACTTTAGATAAAAATTTATCATTCAAGCTAATTAAATACAGCACATAAAATAATTACAGACATATAATAATTGTAAGGAGAGAAGAAATATGATAAATTTTATAATAAATACTTGTATTTGGACACTAGCTCTTTATGGATTATTTGAAATTATCACAAACATAATATATGTGTGTACATATGCTAATTATAAAGAAGATGGAATATATATAATAATTGCGACTAAAAATCAAGAAAATAAGATAGAAGGATTTTTACGTTCATGTTTGTTTAAAATATTTTATGGTAAAGAAGAATACATAAAAGACGTAATTATAACTGATTTAGGATCAAAAGATAAGACAAAAGAAATTGAAGAAAAAATGATGCAAAGCATGCAGGGAATTAAAGTATTAAAGTGGAAAGAGTGTAAAGAACTAATTGATAATATTGAAAATAATAATTATATAAATTAATATGGATTTTAAAATTATAAAAAGAGATTATATTAAGTTTTTATCTAGCTAGTTAAATCATATTGGATATATTGGCTAGGATTATAAAATCAAGTGTGAGCACTTGATTTTATAAATCTCATTATTTAAATAAATATTCCTTATAAGTCTAGGTCATCTCTTACTCCATCTTTATTATTTCTTTGTTGAATATTGTATTTTTCTTCCCAATCAGACTTTAAATCGATCAAATTATGATTATAAAAATTATTTTATTAGCATATATTATTTTTTAATACAAAATTCCCATATGATTTTAGGTTTTTCATATCTATCTATATATTTTTCTTCTAGATTATAAACTTCGAAATTTTTAAACAACGTTTTAAAGTCTTCTTTTTCAAAAAATTTCTTATAAATATTGCCATCATAAAAAAAGTTTTTTTCAATCTCCTGAGCATTATTATTAGGAATATAAAATTTATCATTAGCAGAATTAACTCTTGCAATTAAATAACCATTAACTTTTAATACTCTATAAATTTCATCAAAAATATATTTTGTTGTTGAAGAATTAAAATAATGCAAACTTAAATCTGCAATTATTACATTTATAGAGCTATCTTGAAATGGTAATTCTATACTCATATCAAATAACTTTGTTTTTATATTAGGATTTTCTGTATTTACAATTTTTAATACCTCTTCTGAAAAATCACAGGCTATAATATTGGTAAATCCATTATTTAATAGATAGTTACTACAATATGCTCTACCACAACCTAGTTCAATGATTGAATCTTCTTTTTTAAAAAAATGTACATATCTATTTAACCATTCATCATAAATTGAATTATATTTTAAGTGAATTTTATCCCAATATTTATCCAATTCATCCATTATTATATCTCCTCTATTACTTTTATATTTAATATAATAGCATAAAAAATAAATGTTCTCAATAAATATATTAGAAATATTAACAAATAGCCAAATAGTCTTTTTGCTATACTAAAAAAGACTATATAGATATTGCTCTATATTCTTACCAAGCATATCAAGAAGATACTGAAAAAATTTTATAAAGGCATACAAAAAAATTTTTCAGTAGTCAAAACAATACTCGAACTATTTTAAACAAAATGGCTGTTATGAATTAGAAAATGCCTTTCAGCAAAATATTAAGAATATAAAAACAGCATAGCTTTCAAACTATACTGATAAGCCTAAAGGAGTACTTTCAATAAATGTCCTTATTGAAAGTACTCCTTCTGGTTGATTTTTGTATCAATTCTGTTTGATGGCGTTCGAACAGATACATCATTGGTGCCAACGAAGTAGTTA
>CALXZT010000024.1 GCA_944393315.1 uncultured Clostridia bacterium | reverse complement strand
ATGGATTATCCTCAAAAATAGGATATATGCTACAAAAAGATTGCTTATTAGAATGGAGAACAATATATAACAATATTATGCTAGGACTAGAAATTAAGAAAATTAAAACCAAAGAAAATATAGAATATGCAGAAAATTTATTAAAAAAGTATGGACTATATGATTTCAAAGATAAATTTCCAAATCAACTTTCAGGTGGAATGAGACAAAGAGCAGCTTTAATAAGAACTTTAGCCATAAAACCAAAAATTCTTTTATTAGATGAAGCCTTTTCAGCATTAGATTATCAAACTAGAATAAAAGTCACAGTCGACATATACAAAATACTAAGAAAAGAGAAAATTACTACAATTATGGTCACACATGATATCTCAGAAGCAATAAGCATGGCTGATAAAGTAATAGTATTGACTCAAAGACCTGGAACTATTAAAAGCATTCATAATATAGATTTTAAATTACCAGATAGAACACCATTAAATTGTAGAGAAACACCATTTTTTAGTGAGTACTTTAATACTCTTTGGAAGGAGCTTGGGGTTGATGAGTGAGGAACGAAAAAAATTTTTAAAGCAAATTAAAAAGGAAAAAATTTGTGTTTTTGCTACCCAAATCATAGTTTTAATATTGTTTTTAGGATTGTGGGAGTTGGGAGCTAATAAAGGGTTAATAGATAGCTTTATAACAAGTAGTCCTAGCAGAATTTTAAAAACTTTTGCCAACTTTTCTGACAATAATTTATTAGAGCATATAAAGGTAACAGTGTATGAAACTGTTATAGGGTTTTCATTAGGAACAATTATGGGTTTTATTATTGCTATAATTCTTTGGTGGTCTAAATTTATTAGCAAAGTCTCAGAACCATATCTAGTTATATTAAATAGTTTACCTAAAGTTGCATTAGGTCCTATAATAATAATTTGGGTTGGAGCTGGCATCAGTGCAATTATTGTAATGGCTATTGCAATTTCTTTAATAGTTACAATTCTAGATATTTTAAATGGTTTTTTAAATACTGATAAAGACTTAATTAAAATGGCAAATACATTTAATGCAAGTAAATTTCAGGTTTTAACTAAAATAGTGATACCTGCTAATATATCTACTTTTATAAATTCTTTGAAAATAAATATAGGATTATCATTAGTCGGTGTCATTTCAGGAGAATTTTTAATCTCAAAGGCAGGGCTAGGGTATTTAATTACTTATGGAGGTCAAGTTTTTAAACTAGATTTAGTAATGAGTAGTGTAATTATTTTAGGAATAGTAGCAGGACTAATGTACTTATCAGTTCTATTATTAGAAAAAATGATATTAGGAAGGAAAGGAATTAAAAAATGACAAAAAGAAAAATTATAATTACTATCACTGCCATAATATTAATTGTGGTAATAGGAATTGTTATTGCAGTGATAACTAAGAACTTTTCTAGCAAAGAAAATACAGAAGAATTAAAAACTATATCTGTTAGTGAAGTAACTCGTTCTGTATTTTATTCTCCACAATATGTAGCAATTGCTGCAGGGTATTTTGAAGAAGAAGGGTTGAAAATAGATTTAACAACTGGTCAAGGAGCAGATAATGTTATGACAGCCGTTTTGTCAAATCAAGTAGATATTGGTTTTGCGGGTCCTGAAGCCTCTATATATGTTTATAATGAGGGAAAAGAGGATTACCCTCAAATATTTGCACAACTTACTAAAACAGATGGTTCATTTTTAGTAAGTAGCGAAAAAATTGAGAATTTTAGTTGGTCTGATTTAAAGGGAAAAACCGTAATTCCTGGAAGAAGGGGAGGAGTTCCATACATGACTTTACTATATGTTTTAAAGAAAAATGGAATTGACCCACAAAAAGATTTAGTTTTGGATGATAGCATAGATTTTGACCTAATGGCAAGTGCTTTTTCAACTGGAAAAGCAGATTTTGTAACATTATTTGAACCTACAGCCTCACAAATCGAATTAACTGGTAAAGGATATATAGTTGCATCTGTAGGAGAAGCAGCAGGAAAAGTCCCATATACAGCATATTTTGCTAAAAAGAGCTATATTGAAAAAAACAATGATGTAATTCAAGGTTTTACTAATGCAATTTACAAAGGCCAACAATATGTCCAAACACACACTTCAAAAGAAATTGCAGAACTTATTATAGAGTTTTTCCCAGATACTGATGTGGATTTATTAGCAAATGCAATAGAAAGTTATAGACAAATAGATGCTTGGAATCAAACACCATATATGGCAGAAGAAGATTTTAATTTATTACAAGATATAATTTATGATGCAGGAGAATTAGAAAAATATGCACCTTATTCAGAGGTGGTAAATAATTTTTATAAATAGAATAATTAAACAGCCATATCATTTAAAGTGATATGGCTGCACTTAATTTACATAATTTCATATTATATATAAACCGCGAAGAAAGGAGAAAAATGTAATATGAAATTAGAAGGAAAAAGAGTTGGATTTGTTATGACAGGATCATTTTGCACTTTTAGAAAAACCATAGAACAACTAGAAAGAATTTTAGAAGAAAAAGCAGAAGTTTTACCTATAATGTCTTATAATGCATATAATTTAGATACTAAATTTGGCAAAGCTCAAGACTTTATAGAAGAAATACAAAAACTTGCACGGTAAAAAGATAATTCATACAATACAAGATGCAGAGCCAATAGGCCCTAAACATATGACAGACATAATGATAATTGCACCTGCAACAGGAAATACAATGGCAAAACTTGCAAATGATATAATAGACACCCCTGCAACAATGGCTGCAAATGCACACCTAGTCTGTTGACAGATGAAACCCATAGTAACAAAAGAATATTATCAAATAGCTCGCTAGAGCTAGATTGCGACATCGTTAGTAAAGTATTTAATGAAATAAAACAGAAAGGAATTTTAGGACAAGGTGTTAAATGTAGCATGAAAGATGACAGTGAAGAGATAGAAATGTTATCCCATTCGAATGATTTTATGGATTTGGTAAAAATGCATAGGTTAAAAAAGCAGATTTCAATGAGATATGTAGCACAAAGCATAGGCAAGGATGATGAAACCTATAGGCAGTATGAATTAAAATACAATGAAATACAAGATTATAAAATAGCAGAAAATTTAATCGAAGTTTTAGAATTACAAGATGTATTAGATTTACCAGATTATTTTAAGATAATGAAAAAATATTCAAAAGAAAATATAATAGAAATTGTAAATAAAGTTGGAAAGAAAGTATTCTCAGAAGAAACAAGTATTCCAATTCCAACAATAAATTGTTGGAGTCAAAAGAAGTCAGGAAAAACACTAGCAACTGACACTTACAAAAAGATGGTAGACTTTTTTATAAATCATAATATTGTGTATTGAAGAATAATCGAAAGGTTATTCTTTTTTTGAAGTTATAATGGAGGAATTTAGGAATTGAGCTTATCAATAGAAATTCAAAAGAAGCAAAAAGGATTAGAAGAAAAACAAGTACTTACAGCAAGAGAAGTATTTGAATTGGAGGAACTCCAAGAAATAAAAGATGCAGTCCAAGAGCATTTATTATTTATTGGATTAGATAATAGAAACAATATAAAAAATATTAGCTTGCTAGGAATTGGAACAAGTGAGGCAGTAAGAATGAATACTAAATATATTATAAGAACAGCTTTAATGACTACGAGTGATAGAGTAATTTTAGTTCATAACCATCCTTCAAATGGTCTTGAGCCTAGTGATTTAGATAAACATATGACTAATTTCACAAGCAAGCTACTTGAAATATATAACATTAAACTATTGAATCATATTATTGTTGCAGAAAACAATTATGTAAGCATGAACTCAATAAATGCAATTGACAGGAAATATGAAGATGATAAAACCAAAACAATAGATAAAGTACTTTTAATAGAAGAAAATGAAAAATTGAAGGAAAAAATTAAAATTCTAACTGATAAATTACAAACTTATGAGGAACAAGCTCAAGAAGAGGAAGATGAGTTCGAGATAATTGTCGAATTAGAGATGAAAAGGCCACAAAATCGATTCTCGTGCGAGGGAATTTTAGAAATAAAAAAGGAGGGAATTGAACAATGAAAGTAAACATTATAAATGAACAAACTAATGCAACTATTAAGTAACAGCATCTGTAGTAGAAAAAAGCTACATACTAGATTGCCATAAGCGAAGTGACGAAATGAGGGGTTTCGTTTATGGTGTATTATTTTTTTTAGATATAAGGGGATAATACGCCATTTTGCTCGTTCAAAAATTTCAGGGTTTCAGAGTTTTAAAGCTAAAATTATTTAATAAAAGCATAAAATAGCATCTTTATTTTTTATAGGAATTATGATAATATATGGAGCAGTAAGTGAGATGAAAATGACAATGCAAGATATTACAGATTTTTTAGATAATAAAATAAAGAAAAACGAAAATGAAATTGTTATTACTTTTTATGAAATACGAGTAAAGAGTAATTTATCAGAAGCTGAAACAGATGATTTTCTTGCTTTTTGTAAAATAAGGCTTGAAAATATGGGATATCAAGTATTTTTCACTGGAGCAAAATTTGTGTTTCAAAATGCTAATAGAACAGTTCAGCCCAATCAATTAATGATAGCAATAAAAAAGTAAAGTTATATTAGAAGACGATTTTATAAGAATTGATTATTTCGACTTACTAAATAATTGTTGTTATAAAATGAAAACAATATAATAAAAATGAAAATTATAAAATTTATTGCAATATCAGGAAATACATGTTAAAATATGAAAAATGGAGGTAAAAGAAATGGAAGAAAGATATTGTGCAAGATTAGTTACTGATTTAATGTTAACGAGAGAAAATAATGGTAAAGTTGAAGTATTACTAGCATTAAGAAAAAATACAGGATATGGTGATGGCGAATATGAATTACCAGGAGGACATGTTGATGCTGGTGAAGATTTAATGCATGCAATGGCAAGAGAGGCAAAAGAAGAATTGTTAATAGATGTAAGAGAAGAAGATTTAAAAATAGCTCATATTTTACATCATTACACAGGAGATCGTGTTAATTTTATATTAACAACAAATGTATATGATGGATTTCCAAGCATTGGAGAACCAGATAAATGCGAAAAATTAGAGTGGTTTGATATAAAAGAATTACCAAGTAATACAGCTATGAAGGTAAGAAAATCTATTGAGGAAATTAATACTGGTATATTCTATTCAAATCTTTAAATTAAATAGATTACAATAGGAAAAAGGATTAAGGGAAGATTCTTTTTCCTTTATTTGTTTTATAGGATAAAAGGAGATTTAAGCTATGAATAGCGAAGAAATGAAAAAGAGCAAGAGAAAGTAAACGAATTTGTTGATTTCGCAAAAAACGAATTAGAAGAATTGGAAAAACAGAATATAAATGTCCGGAAGGAATTGTACAAGGCGATTTGTTGCTAAAGAGAATATATGATATACAAAATGGTAAGTTATTAAATTACAATGATATAGACATAACAACAAATGATAGTATGCTTCAGGAATGTTTAAATGAAAATTCAGATGCAAGATTAAAAAATATTGTTTCGACAATTCAAGCAGAACAAAATAAAATAATTCGAAGTGATATGTTTAAACCTCTTATTATTCAAGGGGTAGCAGGTTCTGGAAAAACTACGGTTGCTTTACACAGAATTGCATATTTAGTATATACATATGAAAAACAATTCAAGCCAGAAGATTTTTTGATAATAGCACCAAATAAATTCTTTTTAGATTATATATCTAATGTTTTACCAGATTTAGGAGTAGATTATGTAAGGCAAGAAACATTTGAACAATTTGCGTTAGATATAATTGATGAAAAATTGGAAATTGAGGATGTAAATAAAAAACTAGCCGAAATAATTAGTATAAAAGAAAATTGTGATAATATAAATTTGATCAAAAAGGCTGCTGAATTTAAATCAAGTATTAATTTTAAAAATGCAATAGATAAATACATAAATATAATTAATGAAGAATATTTAAGTTACAATGATTTTATGATAAAAAATATTTCAGTTATAAAATATGAAGAATTAAAAGAAATATTTAATATGAATAAGGAAAAAGTCTCTCTACAAAAAAGAGTAAAATTCTTAAAAGAATATATGATAAAAAAACTTTCAAATATGTCGGATAAGATTATAGAAGAATTATCAAATGATAGAAGAAAGAAACTAGATAATATAAGAACTGATATATCAGAAGAAGAAGCTAAAAAAGAGAGAAAAAAATAATTGAAGAAACAGAATATGAAATTACTAGCCTTTTAAAGGGTGGGAAGAAATTAGTAGAAGATTTTATAAAGAAATTATCTAAAATAAAATTAATCGAACAATATAAACAAATTTTAAATAGTTCAGAGAAACTAGAAAAATACATTGATAATAAAATTATAAATTATATTAACGAAGAATTTAAAACAAGAATAAAAAATAAAAAGATAGAATTTGAAGATTTATCACCACTATTGTATCTTAAATATAAACTAATAGGAATTAAAGAAAATTTTAATTTAAAACATATAGTTATAGATGAAGCACAAGATTTTGGGGAATTTCAATTTTATGTATTAAATGAAATTTTAAATAATAATAAATCAATGACTATACTTGGAGATATTGCACAGGGAATATATTCATATAAAGGGATAAGGGATTGGACAAGAATTAATGAGGTTGTTTTTAAAGGTGAGGCAATAATTGAAAATATGAATAGAAGTTATAGAACAACGATTGAGATAATGAACGAAGCTAATAAAGTTATAGAGCCAATTAAAAACGAATTGAATATAAATCTAGCTATACCAATATCTAGGCACGGAGAGTCAATTGTTAATGTGAATACTAATACATTACAAGAAGAAATTAATTACATAAAAAATAGAATAAATGAATTACTAGATAAAGATGTAAAGAATATTGCAGTTATATGTAAAAATATTGAAAAATGTCATGATATATACACGGAATTAAAAAAACAAAAACAAAATATAGAGCTAATAACAGAAAATGTATTTAAATATAGTGGAGGTATAACAGTAATACCAGTACATTTATCAAAGGGTTTAGAATTTGATTCTGTAATTATAACTGATTATGATAGTTATGATGAGAGTATATTAGAAAAACAATTATTATATGTTGCATGCACAAGAGCAATGCATACATTAGATATTATAAGATAGGAGTGAATGAAGAGAGTAAAATACTAATATCAGATTATGACGATACATTATTTATTGATGAAAAAGGGATAAAAGAAAATGTCCTAAAGATAAAAGAATTTAGAAAAGCAGGGAATAAGTTTATTATATCAACTGCACGTAATTATGAATCCATAATTGAAGAAGTAGAAAAATATGATATTGAAGTAGACTATTGATTTAAGAGAAGCACCTGCATTAGATAATATACCGATTTTTATAGAAGAAGGGGCGTATATTAAAGCCTTTGACCCAATTGGAGAAAAGAATTGTAAAAAAACATATCCTAATCAGATAGAATATTGCAAAAGCATAGAAGAAACATTAAATGAGGCAGATATTTGTTTTATTTTTACTGAATGGGATTTTATAAAAAACATAGATATAAAAGTATTTGAACATAATATGAGGAATCCAATTATATTAGATGGCAGAAATTGTTTTGAATTAGATAAGGTTAAAAAATACAATATTACTTATGAATCAGTTGGAAGAAAAGTTATACTTAGGCAAGCACATTTTTAATTAGCGAAAACAAATAATATAATTATAGAAAAAATCTATTTGTGATGAAAAACGCAAAATAAGTTGCAAATAGAGTCAAATAAAGTGAAGAATCATTAACAACTAATAAATTTTAAAATCACATATAGAGAAGAAATAAAAAACTTTTTTCTCTTTTCTTGACAACTATTTTGAACAGAGTTAACATCACACAAACTAAAGAAAGAGGTAGGTGATTTTAATGGGAAATGATATTCTAGACAAACTATTCGCAATAAGACAAGAAGAGATGGAAATGTTAGACGATGAAGAAAGGGAATATATAGACAATAACAAATTAAAAGATGTAACACATGAAGATTTAATTCATGAGATTGAAAAAATAAAGGATATTCCTAAAGAAATAAAAGATACATTATTAGAAAAGCTAGATAAATTATTAGAAAATAGGTCTAGATTAAGTTCATATAGTTGCAAAAAATATTATGTAGCAGGAATAAACGATATTATGAGTATTATACTTAATAGAAAATATCAAAATTGATATAATAAGTAATAGAGGGAGTCATGATGACTCTCTCATAATTTTAATTCAAATAACAATATCTTTGAACTTCAAGATGACGAACACATAAATCAATAAAATATTTCAAGCAAATTTTTCTTCCATCATATTCATTTCCGAATATTTCAAAAATATCATCTTTTTTTATAAGATCCAAAACATTATTTAAAGTCTTATCAATATCAGAACGAACAAGTCGATCATTCTCAATATGATTTTTTTCTGCAACTTTTTTTATAAGAGTTTGAGCATCTAGTAATAATGTTTTATCGGTATATGCAAGTAAAATAGCATCTTTTAAGTATCCTTTCGCTTTGCAAGATGTAAAACCCATTCTCCATAAAATTGTATCTATATCTCTTTCGATTTCTAGAGACTCTTTTAAAGAATCAGAAACTAAACCTACAACATCCCAAATTGGAAAGTTTAAAGGTTTCTTTTTTGTAGATTGATGCTGTATTTCAGCACTAGTAATGATTGAATCGATAACCAAAATAATGATATTTCTTTTACCTATTCGATTTATTGCGGTTTTCAGTATATTTGTACAAAATGTTACTGAAGTGACGGAATCCAATATTATTAAATTTTCTTTTTCTCTTATTTGACAAAATAACGAATTTATTTTGTCAGTTGGTACATTTATTATTTCGACTTTTTCTTTAGTTTTTAATGCAATTTCAGATAAGCTGTTATATAAAATATCATTATTATTGGTAATTATTATTTTAATCATAATAATTTTCCTCCTATAATGAATTTCTTTAATATATTACCACATTTTGTAAACAAAGACAACCAAGTAGCAAAGTGAAGAAAAGTACTTTCCCACAAACATTTACTATATTTTAAATGCGTATTTTTTCCGATTCTTTCCGACTTTTTCCGATTTTATGACAGCAAATCAAAATCATTATATGATTTTGGCTAGGACATTAGTCTGCAAAATCAAAAAGAAGATATTTAATTCACACTAGATATATAAAATACCAAAGAATGTGAAAATATAATACTTAAATTTGGCGGACTATGTTTATGAGGAGGAAATTTGTATGTAATAAATTAAAATATGAAATGAAATGAAAAGAAAGTAACTGTATAATTTTATATCTTTCTTTTGTTTTTCGGATATTTGTCCAATTTAAAAAGATTGGAGAAATAAAGAATGGAAAGGAAAGATTATTTAGTAGAAGAATTATCAACACAAGAAAAATTATATTTAAAGAAAATAGTCAAAACAGCTAGAAATAAATATATCGAAAAAAATTATCAATATATTAATAATACTAATATATTTGTTAATGATGCTGTTGTTGGAGAAGAAGATTCTGTTTTGGAATCTGTATTAGAAAGATGCCAACAAGAGGTAAATTCTGCAATAGAGTTCGAAAGAGCTCTTTCAAACCCAACCCTATATAATGTTGTAAAAGTACTATCCTTAAAAGAAAAGGAGGTACTTTTTTATTTGTATAAAAAGCAAAAGAACATAAGTGAAATATCTAGAATAATGCATTTAGATAGGAAAACTGTAAGAAAATTAAGAGATATAGCACAAGCTAAAATTGCAGAAAATCTAATAAATGGGGAGGGGTAACATGTTTAATAATTTTGATTTATCAGATGAAGAAATTTTAAAAATTATAGAAGATTATAAAAACTTAATAAATAATAATTCGGAAATAAATGGGAGATTTGATGAGGATTTACAACAAGAAATCAAGATTTTAATATTTAGAGTTTTAAGCAAAAATAGAAAAAAATAAAAAAAAATAAAAAATTTTTCAAAAAATTCCCCACTTTGATATTTTTTTCGTGTTCTTAATAGGTAGAAACTAAAAAGGAGGGATCTACCATGGACACAAAAAATGAAGAAAAATCAGATAAAGAGCTTTTAGAGCTTGCAACTGCCTATGCTCAAATGGCATTTCATACATTAAAACATAGCAGAACAGAAATAACTCCAAAATTTATAAAAGATGAAGTCAAGATGTTTCATGACAAATTTGGAAATGACGGAGTAATTAAATTAGCAAATCTTATCATGAAGGAGAAAAAAAGTAAATGATTGGAAAAATTATACTTGCTTTAATCTCTTTCATGTTAGGACTGTTTACAAGAGAGATTAGAGAATTTTTTACAAAGAAAAAACAGCATAAACAAGTTAAGCCATTAAACGAGCAAGATTTTAAAAAAGCAATGAAAGATTTAGAGATTAAATAGAGTTTTTACTCTATTAGTTTCTTCATGCCTAAAATGTGTTAGCAAAAAGTTGCAGTGGAGGTACTATGGAAGAAATAATATTGCAGAAATATTTTGAAGAAAAAATGAAACAAATAGACATATCAAAACAATTAAATATTTCTAAATACAAAGTTTCTAGAACAGTATCTAAAGATGCAAGATATCATGAAGAAAAAGAGCGTAGAAAGAAAATGGCAAAAATGCAACATACAGAAAAGACAAAACAATATATAACTAATTCAAGAAAAAGTAGAGATATGGAGTATGCTAGTTTAAAGCAAGCACATATACAAGCATCTATGGAATTATCAAAAGGAAAGACAATTAGTAATCGTTCGTTTAGAAACCGGAATTCATCAGCATATAGATATGATAAAAGAAGTAAGAGTTACATATTGAAAAAAGAAATACTTGCAGGTGCAGATGTACCTAAAAAAATAAAATGGTAATAAATAAAAAATAATACCATAAATTCTAATTAGAGGTATGTAATATGGACATAAAAATTAATATTCCTAAAGATAATAATAGTTACATAAGCAATTTAGCATTTGTAAGAGCCTTACTAATAAACTCAACAATAGAAAAATTAGATATTACTTATAGCGAAAAAGAAGAACTAAAAAATAAAATTTTAGAATATCTCAAAAACACTTGAAAACACCTATAACCAGAGTTAGAATCACACAAAAAAAGGAGAGTTTGTATATGAAAAATAAAATAACAATTGCTATATATTCTAGAAAATCAAAGTATACAGGCAAAGGTGATTCTTGTCGGAAATCAGATTGAACTGGCTCTTGAATATATAAAATTACATTATCCTGAAAGTGAATATGATGTAACTATTCAGATTTTTGAAGATGAAGGATTTTCAGGAAAGAATGTAGATAGACCTCGTTTTAAAGAAATGCTTGAACAAATACTAGAAAATAGTATTAATGTTTTAATATGTTATAGACTGGATAGAATCAGTAGAAATATAGCAGATTTTGCATCTCTTATAAATGAATTATCAGAACATAATGTTGACTTTATTTCGATTAAAGAACAGTTCGATACTAGAACACCAATGGGGAGAGCAATGATGTATATTGCATCAGTATTTGCACAGTTAGAACGAGAAGTAATTGCAGAAAGAGTTCGAGATAATCTTTTAGAACTCTCAAAGACTGGAGTATGGCTAGGAGGAGATCCACCATTAGGTTTCTCATCTGAAAAGTATAAAAAAGTTGATATATGTGAAGATGATGAAGAAAATGGGGTAACAACAATGAAAAGCAAAACCGCTTCAAAACTAATTATCAATCTAAAAGAATTAGCGACGCTAAAGTTAATATTTATGAAGTTTCAAGAATTAAAATCATTGAGCAAATTAGAAACATATTTAATGAATAATAACTTGAAAACGAGAAAAGGTAAGTATTATAGTGTATTTGCTTTAAAATGGATTTTGACGAATCCTGTGTATGCTCAAAATGATGAAGATACTTTAAATTATTTCAAGGAAAAAGGAATTGAAGTATATAGTGAAAATGATGCTAGAAGCAAATTTGATGGAAAATATGGTTTTTTAACATATAACAAAACAAGTGGCAAAAATGACTTGCCTATTAAAGATTGGATTATTGCAGTTGGATTACATCCTGGTATAATACCTGGTAGGGAATGGGTTGCTGTACAATATTTAATTGAAAAAAATGCAGATAAGAAATATAGAGCTATAGGGTATCCAAAAAAACAATCTATTGTTTCAGGTCTAATAAAATGTAATATCTGTGGCTCTTATATGAGACCTAAAAATCTTGATAAAAGAAGAGAAGATGGAACAGTAAATTATGGATATTGTTGTACTTTAAAAGAAAAATCGAGAGGTCACAAATGTAATTCTAGAAATGTATCAGGTGAAATGTTAGATAATAAAATAATCGAAATCATAAAAGAAACATTTGTACCAAATTCTGAAATTTATACTGAACTAAAAAAAATGACTTTATCAAATGCAAAGAATACAGCCCATGATGATATAGCTTTACTTGAAAAAGAATGTGAGAAAAAGCAACATGATGTCGAAAGCATTGTTGATAAACTTAAATATATTGACGTAGATTTAATTGATACAATTAATTTAAATTTAAGAAAAATGAAAAATGAAAAATTAGAATTAGAAGCTAAGATTAAAGAACTAAAAAATAGTCAAGTTATTCAAAATAATAAAAAAGCAGAGGTTAAAACTATAAAAAACATATTGTACATAATTGATAATTCGTTTAAAATATTCGATTGCTATGATTTAAAAACTAAAAGAGATATTGCTAAATTATTTATTGAAAGCATAGTAGGAGAGGGGAACGAAGTTACTATTAACTTTTTAAATACTAAAATTAATGAAAATCAAAAGAAATTATTTATACCAAGCTTTGCTGAAAATAGTAATTTTTTTTAGAACCTAGTCTGTCATCAGATAGTGTTCGCAAAATCACATTTAAGAAACAATTTACCTCTTGTTATAGCACCATCTACAAATAATGGATTAAGTGCAAATGCACAGAATATAGGAAAACTATTAAATAAAAGGAACTGTTACTTTGTACCTTTTAGGCAAGATAATCCAATAACTAAACCACGTTCAATTGTATTTGACTCACAATATATCATAAAAACTTTAGAAATGGCTTTAGATGAAGAACAAATACAACCTATTTTGTTGTGATTGTTAAAAAGCACATTCTAAACATTAAGATAAAACTTAATATTTAGAGTGTGCATGTCTAAACTTTTATTTTTTTGTTGAAGCATTGTTTTCATATTTAGAATATTTAAATTTCATTTTATCTTTAATAAATGTTGAAAAACTTTCTGCTGAGCCTTGTGTAAAGCCTGATTTATCTATTATAAATGAATACTTTTTTGTTAAATATAAATAAAAATATTTTTTTGTTTCATATACTTTATATAATCTAAAATAAGATATTTTATCAAAATCTAAATTATCTCTGATTTTAAAATAGTTATCATAAAAATAATATTTAAAAATTTTTTCTTTTGTAATAGATTTTTTTGTAACTTCTTTTTTATATAAAAATATTGGATTAAATATTCTATATCCTATAAATAATAATAAGGCTACTACAAAGACAACAGATAAAGCAAACAATTTTGATTTTAGGGTTGTAATTAAGCAATAAATAAATAGGATTAAGATAAATATAGTAAATGCGTCATAAGATAAGGAATTTTTATCATTGTGAAAACGAGTAAATTCATCATATAATTTTTTGGAATATTGGGTACAATTTTTAAATAATAATTTCTTTTTCATATTAAATTTCATTCCTCTCTCTAAGATTAAAGGCACGCATAGTCATAAAAGTTAGTTTTTTTCAAACGAATCTTCTAATTTTGATAATTCGCAAGTGGATTGTTTTCAACTGCATTTCTAACTTGTTCATTACTTACATGAGTATAAATTTCTGTTGTCGAAATACTTTCATGTCCTAAAAGCTCTTGTAGAGCCCTAATATCAACATTCCCATATTGATACATTAATGTAGCTGCAGTGTGTCTTAATTTATGAACAGAGTATTTTTTTGTATCTAATCCAGCAACACGTAATTCTTTTTCAATAATTTGTTGAACAGTACGTCTACTAATACGTTCGCGTCGTTCACTTAAAAATAATGCATTTCTTGAATCAGACTTAATATTTTCTCTAGGTCTAGCATTGTTTAAGTATTCCGAAATTGCCTTCATACAGGCTCTATTAAGATATATTGTACGTTCTTTATTTCCTTTTCCTATAACAGTCATCCTACATTCATCAAACTCAATATCTGGAACATTTATTCCTACTAATTCTGACAAACGTAATCCACAATTAAGAAATAAGGTAATTATTGCATAATTTCTTTCATGATTTCTATTATCTTCATTATCAGTAATATCAAGCAATTTTTGACTTTCTTCTAAAGATAAATATTTAGGCATTCTTTTTCCTAGTTTTGGTGTTTCTAAATCTTGAGCTGGATTTTCTGATATTATATGAGCTTTAGAGGTCAAATATTTGAAAAATATTCTAATCGATGAAATTTTTCTGGCTCTTGTAGCTGGTTTAGCTCTTAAATCAACTGCTAAATAAGATACGAATGCATGGATATCATCTAAAGTAATTTTATTTAATGTATTTACTGAAAAATTTGATATATCAACATTTTTTAATTCTTTTTCATCAGTTAATTCAAAGCGCATAGATATGTATTTTAAAAACATAGATAAATCATAATTATATTCTTTAATTGAGTTTGGAGACTTGTTTAATATAGTTATAGAATAATCAAGAAATGAGTTTAAAAAGTCAGGATTATTTTTTCTTAGAATCATTAAATTCACCTCTTTATTTGCTATAATTTATATTATCATTAATTTTAGAAAATTTAAATAGTTTTTGCAGAATTTATTTTAAATTAAATTGCAACATTCATTGTTTTCTGTTTATATATGTATTATAATATAATTAATCCAAAATACAAAAAATAAAACTTTGAAGAAAAGTCACTTTTAAGTTCTATTCCAAATTGTTTAAAACAAGGAGAAAATTTATGATATATAAAAGTTACTATAATTCACCTATTGGAGAAATATTATTAGCAAGTAAAGATAATAAATTAATCGGTTTATGGATAGAAGGACAAAAATACTATTTAGGAAAATTAAAAGAAGAAATACAAGAGAAAAATGATGAATCTATTTTATTAAAGTCTAGGGCATGGTTAGATAAATATTTTAATGAAAAAAAGCCAAAGATTTCAGAACTAGATTTAGCACCTATTGGAAGTACTTTTGCTAAAAATGTCTGGAAAATATTGTGTGAAATACCTTATGGAGAGACAACAACTTATGGAAAGATAGCAAAGAAAATGGCAAAAATAATGAATAAAGAGAAAATGTCAGCACAAGCAGTTGGTTACGCAGTTGGACATAATCCAATTTCTATTATTATTCCTTGTCATAGGGTGGTAGGAACAAATGGGAGTTTAACAGGTTATGCTGGTGGAATAGATAAAAAAATAAAATTATTGGAGCATGAAAAAATAGATATAAGCAATTTTAAGCCAACCCATAATTAGAAGAAAATAAATATATAAGGAGGAAAATAAAATGACTGATACATTAGTAATTTATTATAGTTTTAGTGGAAACTCAAAAAAAGTCGCTGAATATGTAAAAAACAAATTAAATGCTGAGATATTAGAGTTAGAACCTATGGTTCCATTCTCAAATGACTATGATCAAGTAGTAGATGAATGGCAAAATAACAATATAAAAAGAGATGTTGAAATAAAACCTATTAACATTGATTTGTCGAAATATTCAAAAATAGTTTTAATTACAGGAACATGGTGGTATGGAATAACACCAGTTATGAAGAAATTTTTAAAAGAAAATGATTTAGCAGGAAAGGATATAATAGTAGCTGCATCAAATGCTGGATGGATAGGACATTGCTTTAAAGACTATGAGGCGTTTGTAAAAGGAAATATAAAAGGAAAACTTAATTTGCTATTTTCCGCAAATGAAGGAGAAAGAGATAAAATGTTAACATCCAAGGTCGAATTAGATAATTGGATAAAACAACTATAAAAGAATAGTAGTAATAACA
This sequence comes from uncultured Clostridia bacterium, assembly GCA_944393315.1. Taxonomy (GTDB): domain Bacteria; phylum Bacillota; class Clostridia; order TANB77; family CAG-508; genus CAG-269. Next base: position 2,414 of record CALXZT010000024.1, on the reverse strand, counting down.
GCTATTCTTTCTAAAGAAAGAACAGAATTAAAGCATGTTGCCGCTAAGATTAAAATTTGTAATAGGAGATTTGTTTTATGAAAAAAAGATCATTAGTAATAGTAATAATAGTTATAATTTTACTGTTTTTATTAGTTCCGGTACCAAGATATTTAAATGATGGAGGAACTGTTGAATATAAAGCATTAACTTATAAGATATCGAAAGTTCATAGATTAGTGGATAATTTAAAAACAGAATATGAAGAGGGAACAATAATTGAAATATTAGGTATGGAAGTTTTTAATAATGTTAATAAAAAAAGTAATGACAATACAAATGTAAATGCAAATTTGATAGATGAAAAAAAAAAGATAGAATGGAATGAAATTTCAAAAAATGGTATTGATGAAGAATCTCTTTTGAAAAATTTAGATACAAATATATTAGAAACTATTTCTACTGAATTTCAAACACTGGTGAATGAGGAAACAGAGGAAGAAAGAACAAATCCAGAAATAGTAATTACAGAAGGGTGGACAAGAGTATTTAAGAGTGAAAGATATAAAAAAGTATTAAATATAGGAAATGCTGCTATGAAACCTTTATATTTAATTATTTATAAAAGTCCTAATGCAGGTTTGTATGAATATATTTGTGCAAATGCATTATATGAATTATCTGGATATAACTTTGAATGGGCAAATTCAAAAGAGTTTTTAGAAAAGTTTAATGAACAAATTATAGAAGACAGGCAATAAAAATTAAAATTCCAATAAATAAGGCTGATAGTTAGCAGACAGAGCGATAGCGGAGGCAAAGGAGGAATGAGATTAAATATGAAACAAATTGATTTTAATGAAACAAATTTAACCGATACCGAAATAGACAAAGTAGTAAGAAAAGTAAGAGCATTAGTAATTAATAATATAACAAAACAAATGTTATTAGTTCATTATGCCGGACTTTATATGCTTCCTGGAGGTTCAATCGATAATGGAGAAACTGAAGTAGAAGCACTAAGAAGAGAATTATTAGAAGAAGCGGGAATAGAAGAAGCGATACCATATTTACTAATTAATAGTTATGATAGAAATTATTTTGATAGAAAAAGTGGAAATATAAATAGATTAACACAAACCACATTCTTTAAAGTTAGTACAAACCAAAATATAAATGAAAATAAAAAAAGACTAACAGAAAATGAAAAAGAAAAAAATCATACTATAAAATATATGAATTTATCTGTTGCTAGATATTTAATTGAAACAAATTCAACAGACAATCCAAAGAGAAAACAATTTGATAGAGAAATATTAACTGCATTGGATGAATATGCTCTAATGGAACAAAGAGAAAAAAGTGAATTAGAAAAATTGTAAAAGCTAAATCTACTATTTATGGTCAAGATGTTGTAATTTTAAATTATTAGAAGAGAAATATTTAGAATATAGTAAAGAAAATAGTATTTTATAAGGAGAAAGAAACATGTAAAATTAGAACACTTATATTGATAATTAACTATCACTTATGATATTATTGAAGAAATATTAATTGTAAAAGGGGGATTTTATGAAGAAAAATAAGGTTATAATAATTATATGTATTATAATTATTTTATTAAGTATAGGAGGATATTTTGCAGTTACATACTTTTTAGATAAAGATATAGGAGATATTGTATGTTAATTACAGGAATTTTAATTACAATAGTTGCAATTTTTATGATTTTGGTTCCCCAGTTTTTTATGAAGCTTAAAAGCCCTAGAATTCCAGATAAATTATTAAAAAGCCCTAAAATGAAAATTGTTCTTAGAGTATGGGGTGGTATTTTTGTAATAGTTGGAATTTTATTAATTATTTTCTCAACTATTTAATAATATATTACAGTATATGATTGTAAAACAAATAATAATTGGTCTTTGGAGTGCAAATTAGATAAAATAATGAAGAACAAAAAGAAATACAAATTACAATAAGTAAACAAGAAACAAATAGCAATTTGTGTAATAAACTAAAGCTAAACTAAAGGTTTATGAAAATAAACTAACTGTCGGTTGAGTTTGGAAGAAAGTAATATTACAATAGAATTAACAAAGGAGGGAGTATATGTCAAATAAAAGTATTGGAGAAATGATTAGTTCTTTAAGAAAAGAAAAAGGAATGACACAAAATGATCTAGCAGAAAAAATGAATGTAACAGATAAAGCTGTGTCAAAATGGGAAAGAAACTTATCTTGTCCAGATGTTAATTCTATTCCAAAATTAGCAGAGGTTTTAGGTACAACAGTAGAAGAATTATTAAATGCTCAATCTAAAAAAGAAAATAATAAAATTGATGAAATTGTTAATATAGTCTTGATTGGCATTGGATTAGCAATGGGAATTTGCATAATAGTTACTTCTATATTAAAACAAATTGATATGAATAATGC
>CALXZT010000023.1 GCA_944393315.1 uncultured Clostridia bacterium | reverse complement strand
TGTTTTTGCTTTTCTAAATGGTACTTTTATATATTAACACTTTTATAATTTTATGTCAAGATGTTTTCTTAAAATTTATCGTTTTTTTGATAGAAATTTATTCCTTTTGTTTATCACTTTATAAAATCGCTTTGTTTCTTAATTTTAATGCGAAATGCACTTTAAACTATATAGTTTAAGATTTTGATTTTTGAAGTGCACCTCGCATTTTTTCTTCCTTTAAATAATTTCTATATTCTCTTTTCCTATTATATCTTCGAAAACTTTTAGTATTTCCTCTGTACAATAAATTTGTCCGCATGGTTTTATTTCTTGTCCAACCTCTATAGCAACTGGCATGTTATTTCTCTCACCTGCAAAAAATTTTATTGCACCACGTAATTTGCTTTTTTCGCCTTCAGATAAATTCGTAACATTTAAATGCAGAGTTTTTGGTCTTTGGTCTTCAAAATTTGTTATTTTACTTGCAACTATTTTAGTTGCTTCATCTTCTCTAATGCTAAGTCTTCCTTCTACTAAAACTATATTTTCTTCTATTAAATTATTTTGTGAAGACATATATACATTTTCAAATGCAATAATTTCTATTTGACCATATAAATCTTCAAGAGTAATAAAAGCCATCATCTTATTACTTTTAGTGATTTTCTTTTTAACTGAAGTAATTATTCCTGCGATTTTTACTGTTTGTCCATCTGTAAATTTAATTTTATCAGAAATAGTTACTGGTTCAATATTAGGCACTATATTTTCTTCCATGTTCCCAGTTAAATTCAATTCATCTATATTTCTTATGTCAGCTGATGTAATAGTTATTTGCATTAATATTTGATTTTTTATTTTTTCTAATGGATGTCCTGATATATATATTCCTAGCATTTCTTTTTCTGTTGATAATAATTCTTTTTCGCTCATTTCAGGCTGTTCATCAAAAGTATATTTTATTTTTTGTTTTTCTTCCTCATTTCCACCCAAGTCAAACATTGAAACTTGCCCTTCAAAACCCTTTTTGTTGGATAACTCAATTATATCAACAATATTTTCAAATGAAGCTAAAAGTGTACTTCTGTTTTTGCCTAATTCATCAAATGCTCCTGCTTTTATTAAACTTTCTATACATCTTTTGTTTACAGCTTTTCCTGATATTCTCTCTGCAAAATCTGTGAAGCTAGTAAATTCTCCGTTTTCTTTTCTTTCTTTTACTATATTATCAACAGGTACTGTTCCAACATTCTTGATGCTACCTAGCCCAAATCTAATTTTACCATCTTCTACTGTGAATTTTGTATTACTTTTATTTATATTTGGTTCTAAGATTTCTATATTAAGCCTTCTGCATTCATCTATATATTGAGGAATTTTATCTAGATTCCCTAAAAAACTATTTAACATTGATGCCATAAATTCTGCTGGATAATACGTTTTTAAGTATGCTGTTCTATATGCTACTACTGCATAACATGCTGCATGTGATTTGTTAAATGCATATTTTGCGAATTCAGCCATTTCATCAAATATTTTATTAGCTGATTCTGCATCTATTCCATTTCTGACACATCCTGGTACAACTATGTTTCCTTCTTCATCTAACTGCCCATTTATAAATACTTCTCTCTCTTTTGCCATTACGTCTAGCTTCTTTTTTCCCATTGCTCTTCGTACTAAGTCTGCTCTTCCTAAAGAATATCCTGCCAAATCACGTACTATTTGCATTACTTGCTCTTGATAAACCATACAGCCATATGTTACATTGAGTATTGGTTCTAGGCTTGGATGTGTATATTCATTATGTCCCGGATTTAGTTTTCCCTTTATATATCTTGGTATTTGATCCATTGGTCCTGGACGGTAAAGTGATACACCAGCAATTAAGTCTTCTAAACAGTCTGGCTTTAACTCCTTCATGAAGTTTGTCATTCCTTGACTTTCAAATTGGAATAAACCTACTGTATTACCATCTTGCCATAATTTAAATACTTTTGGGTCATCCATTTCATTGTCAAATTTCACTTCTACTCCATGAGTTTGCTTTACAAGCTCAATAGTATCTTTTATTACTGTTAAAGTTCTTAGTCCTAGGAAATCCATTTTTAATAGTCCAAGTTCTTCTAAAGTTGTCATTATATATTGTGTCGAAATTTGTCCATCTCTCACATATAAAGGAACATATGTATCTACTGGTTCTCTTGCTATTATTACTCCACATGCATGTGTTGATGCCTGTCTTGGCATTCCCTCTAGACTCATTGCTATATCTAATAGATTTTTTATTTTTTCATCATTATCATATAAGTCTTTTAATTCTTTGTTTTGTTCTAATGCTTTTGCTATTGTAATATGAAGTTCATTTGGTATCATTTTAGCTAGCCTATCAGCTTCTGAATATGGAAACTCCAATACTCTTGCAACATCCCTAATTACCATTTTTGCTGCCATAGTTCCAAATGTTATTATTTGTGATACATGGTCATGTCCATATTTATTTGATACATAATCTATAACCTCTTGCCTTTGAGCATCTGAGAAGTCTACGTCAAAGTCTGGCATGCTAATTCTTTCTGGATTTAAAAATCTTTCAAAGATTAGTCCATATTTTATAGGGTCTATATCTGTTATTTCTATTGCATATGCTAAAAGTGAGCCTGCCCCGTGAACCACGCCCCGGTCCAACTGGTATATCATGCTCTTTAGCATAATGTATAAAGTCCCACACAATTAGGAAATAATCAACATATCCCATCTTTTTTACTATACTAAGCTCATATTCAGCTCTATCTAATATTTCTTGAGATGGATTTTCTCCATATCTGTTTTTAATTCCATCATCACATAGTTTCTTTAGATAATCATAATGGGTTTCAAATCCTTCTGGTACATCATAATTAGGAAGAATAGTATGTCCAAATTCAAATTCAACATTGCACTTTTCTGCAATTTTTACTGTATTTTCTATCGCATCTGGAAAATTTGCAAAATACTCGCTCATTTCTTCTGGTGATTTTACATATAGTTCTTCTGTTTCAAATCTCATTCTGTCTTCATCACTCATCTTTTTGCCTGTTTGGATGCATAATAATACCTCATGATTATATGCGTCTTCTTTTTTTAAGTAATGAGCATCATTTGTTGCAACTAGTGGAATGTCTAATTTTCTTGCAAGTTGAATTAGTTTTTGGTTTGCTAATACTTGTTCTTTTATTCCATTGTTTTGAATTTCTATGTAGTAGTCATCTCCAAATAAATTTTTATACCAAGTAGCTATTTGCTCTGCTTTTTCGTTTTCACCATTTAGTAAAGCTTGGTTAAGACTTCCAGCTAGGCAAGCACTTAAACAAATTAACCCTCTATGGTATTTTTCAAGTACTTCTAAGTCAATTCGGGGTTTATAATAATATCCTTCAACAAATCCTATTGAAACTAGTTTACTTAAATTTTGATATCCTTCATTATCTTTTGCTAATAATATTAAATGATTATATTTGTTATCTATATTAGGTTCTTTGTCGAATCTTGAACGTGGAGCCACATATACCTCACACCCAATTATTGGTTTTATTCCTTCTTTTTTGCATGCTTTATAAAAGTCAATTGCACCATACATAACGCCATGGTCTGTTATGGCCATGGCGTTCATTCCCAATTCTTTCGCTCTTATTGGTAAGTCTTTTATTCTGTTTGCTCCATCTAATAAGCTAAATTCACTATGTATGTGTAGATGTACAAAATCTGCCATTTGCTTTATTTATGCTATTAAAATAGCATTTCTCCTTTCGATTAATTTTCTTCTCCTGTTGCTATATAATATCCTACACCTCTTTTCGTTATTAATATTTTTGGTGATGATGTATCTTTTTCAATTTTTTCTCTAATTCTTCTTACTGTTACATCTACTGTTCTTATGTCGCCATAATATTCATACCCCCATACCTTTTCAAGTAAAACTTCTCTTGTTACTACTTGACCTGGTTGCATGCTTAAGAATTTTAATACTTCAAATTCTCTTAATGTTAAGTCTATTACTTGGTTTTTTACTCTTACTTCAAATCTATCTAAATCCAGAGCTAAGTCTCCTACGACTATTTTGTTTTCTGCTTTCTTGTTTTCTTCAGCAGCTTTAGCATTTTCTATAACTTCTAAATTGTTTACTTCTACTTTTCTTAAATTTGCTTTTACTCTTGCCATTAGCTCTCTTGTACTAAATGGCTTTGTGACATAGTCATCTGCGCCTAGTTCTAGTCCTAATATTTTATCTATTTCAGTGTCTTTTGCTGTTATCATTAATATTGGAACATTATATATGTTTTTTACTCTTTTACATACAGATAGCCCATCCATTTTTGGTAGCATAATGTCTAGCAAAATTAAGTCTGGTCTTTTTTCTATTGCTATTTCTAGTGCTGCTTGCCCATCATTTGCTTCTAAGACATTATATCCTTCTAAAGTTAAATGATGTTTTAATAGCTCTACTATCGCAATTTCATCATCTACAACTAATACCGTTTTTTTACTGCTATCTATAATATTTTCTTCCATAATTTTTCCTCCATCATACTTTAAAGCTTTCTTTTATAAATTTGTCTCTATTTTACTACATAAACCTAGAAATAGCAATATTTCTTGTAAAGTTTTTTGTTTTTATTATATTCGCATAAATTATTCCTCTTTATACTAATTTTTTATATTTATTCCACTTTTCACTATTTGCTTCTTTTGCAACTTGCTCTAAATTCAGTTTTGATACTTCGTCTATTATTCTACATGCTAAGTCAAAATGTAATATTTGAGTCTTTCCTTCTAGATTGAATACTTTATCTTTTACTTCTTCAGGCAATTTAACTTTATATTTATTAATTAATTTACTATTTAAAATATCATAATCTCTATATATCTTTACTTTGTCAAATTCATTTAGATAATAATTATAAAATAAATAATCTGTTAGCAAATGCAAAAAATACCCCCTTTTATAGCTATTATCTATATTGTTTTCTTTTAAAAATTCAGACAAATTGGTATAAGCACTAGATTTTCCATAATGGGTTATTGATTTTTGAGTCACTGAATCTGGAAATATAACCCCATGGATAAATTCTTCATACTGTTCCTCTGGATGCAATTTTAAATATTCCTCTGCAACTGCTAAATGTATTACATATCCTGCCATATATTCTCTCCATTCATTATATAATTATTATAAACAAATTTTATTTTTTTTCAACTTTTATTTAATATTAGGCAGTGTTTATTTTTTTCTATAAGATTGCATTTTTCCATACTTTATGCTATTATTGCATTATAAAAATATTATAGGGAGAAAAACATGAATAAATCAACTTTAACTTTTTTAGGAAGAGATTCTGGATTTGGAAATAAAAATAACTCTGCTTATTTTGAAACAACTGACAAACTAACTCTGATTGATTGCGGCTGCACAGTTTTCCATGAAGTAATTAAAAAATTTAATCTTAGCAAATATTCTGCCATAGAAATTGTGATAACTCATTTACATAATGATCATGCTGGATCACTAAGTCAATTAATTCTATATCTTTGGTTTGTTTTAAATAAAAAAGCCACTATAGTAAGTAAGTGTGAATATATAAAACAATATTTAGATATAACTGGAACGCCTGCTAATATATATGAATTAAAAAATTCATTACCAAATTTAACTTTTATAAAAACTGAACATACTCCTTTTTTAGATTCTTATGGGTTTTTAGCTAATTTTAACAATAAACAAATTATATACACTGGTGATACAAACACTTTATCCCCATTTTCAACTTATTTGCAAAATTGTGATGAGCTTTATATTGATGTTTCAAAATTTGGAGGAGCTCACATAAAGATTGATGATGTTTTGGATACATTAAAACAATTGCACAATAATAATGTGGATATATATTTAATGCATATAGATGATAAAGAATATATTAAAACAATTACTAATAATGAATTTAATTATGAATAATCAACATTATTGTTCAATGTATTTTTACTAATATAAATTTGGGAGAGCAGAAGCAGCGCTTCTGTTCTCCTTTTTTATCCTATATTTATATTATAAAACAATTAATGTTTCTTTTATTTTTTCTTTGGTAATCTATAATGTGTAGACTTTCTAAACGTTTTACTCTTGGGTTAAAAAGAAACAATTGAGGCTTTGATACCTCAATTGTTTCTAATCTTTCCGGAAGCTAATGCTAGCGATGTAGCTTGTGCTACTGCTGAGCTTCTGGAGTGAGAACTGCCAAGGAAATCTTCTATGCGGGTCACCCCTTTTTCTCTAAGGTAATTATCAAGATTGCTCTTTCGAATTTTCTCAATATCCTCAGCTCTAATTGACCAACCTGCACTTTTTCCCCACAAGAACATTTGGGTATCAGCTTCATATATGCACACAACTTGCACATTGAAGTACTGTCCAAACGCCTTCTCTATACCAGCCTCACAGCTGATATAAAAATCACTCTTTGGAAATATTTCTTTTATGCCGTTTAGTCTATTGATAGCACCTTGGTAAGTTTCATCCCCAAAGGGCTGTTCCGGAACTCCCGATTCAACTTGACTGGAATAAAACTTAATTTCAGATTCATCTATGTTAAAGAACTCAGAAACCGCTTTTTTTACCCCAGAGATTTTATCAGGAGAACTTGTCGCAATCGCAACATTCATTGGGTTCCCTCCCTGTACAAATTAGACTTTGCTATACTTTTATTATACCATTTTTTTATTGTTTTTTCAATGGTTCTGTCAATTTAGTATGAGTTTTTTACTTGGGGATTCCCTAGATTTCAATATTTTTAAGTGCCAATCTATAATTTGATTCAAATTTTCTTGATGGCAAAAAACAAAAATAAAAAACGGACATCGGAACTTTAATTAACCCTTTAAAAGTATTTTATTCTAAACTCTTGAAATTAATCTTTTCATTTGATAACATATCTATGACAAAAGCACTAGGTATATAATTTGTTTGTGGTTAAACAAATTATATACCTAGTGCCTTTGTTTTTCTATATTTTTTTAAATTTTCTTTCTATTTTTTTCCCAAAATTATTTAACTCATATACCATCATAGGGTTCACCCCAATCACGAGATAATTCTTTATAAGGTATAAAAATTCTATTTTTTCCTTCTAACTCATTTTTATTAAATGAACGTAATAGCATTTTATCAGCATCAATTATATATTGTTGATCACCTACATTTAAAATTAAACATCTTATATATCTTGTTTCTGCGCTAAATTTTCCCTCTAATCTCTTCCATACTTTTTTCCTTGCTTCTGGACCTAATTTAATATCTACTATTTCTTTTATATATTCAAATAGTCCTTGCGAATCAATATTATATTTTTCTTTTAATATTTCTATTGCATTTCTCAAAAAAATGATATCGTCTGGTTCTCCTATTTGATTAGGATTCTGGCCTTCAATATTAGGATTTGAAATAGTCGTATCAGCCTCAATTTTTTTTATAGCATGTTTACCTCTACCTTTATTAAATTTGTTAAGTGCACTTTCAAATTTTCCTTTACTATCATCTAAAACTGCAATACCTTCAGCAGTTAATCCTGTTTTTATTCTCGTAAGATCCTTTATACTATAAAAATCATCTAAATCTAAAGTTATACTATATTCATCGCAAGTTAATCCGACAAAATAATGGGTAAGATCTTTATCATAAAGGATACAAACACTATAATTATCATTATTTCTAAACAATTCCATAAGAGCTTTTGCAAGTGTTCTAGATAATTCATAACAAACTCTTCTATTATGCTTTTCTCTATTTTCTTTCCAATCCGAACTAGGATTTAATCCATAAAAATCAGGCAAACCATATTTATCATCATCATACTTTTGTAAATATGATAGTATATTGTCATCATATATATAATCTTTACATAATTTTTCATAAATTAATAAAATCTTATCTTCATTGCTTAACTGACTGTTTTGGCGTAATTCATCAACGAATGCGCGAAATTCCTCAGATATTTTCCATTCAGTTTTATCACATACTATATTTGCATTTAAATCTTCTTCATTTCCGGATTCCTTTTCTAGGTTTAATACAATATTCTCCTTCTGGGTTCAATACAATTTTTGGTTTTCTTCGAGAAGATAAACTTATTAATTCACTTAATTTACTAAAGTTGGTAATATTTATACTCATTTTAATTTCTCCATATATAATTATTATTAATTCTATATTTTTTATAATGTATCAAATTATCCTCCATAATAAGGATATTCATTTTCTTCTGGATTAAAAATAAAAATTTTCTTATCTATTTTTTCTTTATTAATTACATTTAATGTTTTATCAACACTATCAAGCAAATAAGTTTTAGAATCAAAATTAAAAATCAAGCATCTTGCATATCTCTTTTCAGTATTTCCTTTAACTTCTTTCCAAATTTTTTCTATTTCAATTTCTTCATGCTCAATTATTGAGCGCATGTATTCACAGAAGCCTTGTGAATCAATGTTATAATGCTTTAATATTTCTATAACGCTATTAAAATATTTAATATTATTTTTTGCCTTTAAACTTTCTTTTAGTTTTTCAACCTCAACTAATTCTTTTGGCCTATCTTTGTTAAATTTATCAATAGCTTTTTGAAATTTTCCAGAATTATCTCTTAGTATTTTTATTCCATTAATTGTTAATCCTAATTTTAATCTTGTAAGATCTTTTATACTATTAAAATCATCCAAATCTAAAATAATACTATATTCATTTCCTGTTAATCCCACAACGTAATGTAAATTTTCTTTATCCCCAAGCATGAAAGCTTCTAAATTATCATTTTCATTTATTAGTTCATTTATTGCCTTTGCATAAAATCTAGCAAATTCATAGCATACTCTTCTATTATGTTTTTTTCGATTTTCTTTCCATTTTTCATCAATTATTCTTCCATACCAATCCACAGCAATATATTTTATATTGTTTAAATCACTTAAATCCCTTTTAAAGAAATATAAAACATTATCGTCATATATATAATTTAAACATATATATTTATAAATTTCTAAAACTTTATCTTCAAACTCAAGTGTATTTTCTTTTTCTAATGTTCTTACTAAACTTCTAATTTGATCATCTAATTCCCATTTTACTTGATCGTATTCTATCCAGTCACATGTAAGTTCTCTTTTAGGCTCTAATATTATTTTATAATTTCCTTCTAATGATTGGCTTACCTCATAATAAAATTTTTTTATATATTCATCACTCATATAAAATTCCTCCATTACTAATATTTTTATTATATTTAAAATTCTCAATTTATTTTTTTGAATAAATTATCAGAACTATATTCATTATATTTTATAATTATAGTATCATCATCTGACTTTATTTTACCTCTATTTAATAAGCCATAAAACACATTTGGAGATGTTAGTTTCTTATACACATCTTCCAATTTTTCTTGTTTTACTCCAACATTTTGCAAAATTTTATAAGCATCTAATTTACTAATTCTAAAAAAAATAGTTTCATCTTCTAAACATTTTTTTATTTTCAAGTTTTTTTCATAATTAACATTTTTATCTTTTAACAATTTTAACATAGCTTCGTTCATAACAACAATAACTTTAAATTCATCCACTCTAATATCTCTCCTTCATTTTTATAATTATTATTTATTTTTTAGAAAATCTTTTAAATAATTTAGCTCTTTTTCTTATTCATATCTTTAACTACAGTTTCAGATTTTTTTCACCTATAGAGTGTATTTTTCATGTTTTTAATGCATTTCTATATAATGGGTTTTCTATAGCTGATATATAACTAAATCGTAATACTCTTTACTATATTATATCTATCTCTTCACCTTGCCAATAAATCTCTCCTGTAATTTTTCAATCATTCCCAATACAAGCTTTTACTATATTTAGATTCAATCCACTATATGTAAATATGTAATTTTGCATATTAATGTCTTTAAATTTTATTCCTTGAAAAAAAGACTCAATACTACTTAATTTTTTTCTGCTTAAATTTATAAGTCTCTTTAAATCTTTTAAATTCTTGTAATTTTTCTAATATCTCCATAATTCAAATTTTATCTTTTTAATATCAAAGCTAGTTATATTATATACTTTTCCATATTTATACTATAACATAATTCATATTTATTTTCAACCTTTTCTTTACCCCGTCTTACTTATAATATCCTTCCTCATCTTACCTATTATCTTTTTCTCTAATCTAGAAATATAACTTTGAGATATTCCGCATTTCATCAGCCACCTCTTTTTGAGTTTTTTCTTTTCCCGTAAAAAAGCCAAATCTCATTTGCATTATATATTTTTCCTTATCATTTAATTTTTCGATAGCTGCTCTTAAAAGGGTTTTGTCTACTTCATCTTCCAAATTTCTTGAAGTAATATCTCCATCTGTTCCTAATATATCTGATAGCAATAATTCGTTTCCATCCCCATCTTTGTTTAATGGTTCATCTATTGATATTTCTCCTTTTATTTTATTTATTCTTCTCAAATACATTAAAATTTCATTTTCTATGCATCTTGAAGCATATGTAGCTAGTTTTATTTTTTTATCATTATTAAATGTATTTACACTTTTCATTAATCCTATTGTACCTATTGATATTAAATCTTCTATTCCTATTCCTGTATTTTCGAATTTTTTAGCTATGTATACTACTAGCCTTAAATTTCTTTCTACTAATGTTTGTCTTGCTTGTTTACTATTTTCGCCTGATAATTGCATTATAACCTCTGCTTCCTCCTCTGGTGGTAATGGAGGTGGAAGAGTTTGACTTCCTGCTATATAAAAAATTGGCAAATAATCTACGTCATCAGCATTTTGTTTGCATTTTGTATAAATCGTATTTATACTGTTTTTTATTAAATCAATTATATTCATTTTGTCCTCCTTATGTAGCTTTTTCAAATACTCTTAAATTTTGCGAGCATTTTAAAAAAGTTTCTTTAAATTATGTTAATACCTAAAAGTGCTCTGTATTCTCCCCTTTTGGTTAATGACTTATTATAGATTGCCAATATTACTTTTTCTATTTCTTTAATTTCTTCTTCATTTCTTATTATTAATTTATCAGCTTTTATTCCAAGGAGCATTCCATTAGCTTTTCCAATTGAAGAAAATGGTATAAACTTTAATTTCGTCATATATTTTTCTCTTACTTCTTCATCTATACCTTCAAAATTTCCTAATAATATTTCATCTATATTATTTAAAACTTGTTTTGGAATAGCCTCATATAATAATGTGTGTTCTACTATGATTACAGGAGTATTTGTTATTGGCTCTTTTAGCATGTTTCCAGTATCAATTATTGCTCTTGTTTCTATTTTTTTTCCTTCAATATATATCTCTATATCATAAAAAATATCATTTGAAGATAATTTACTTTTAATTACTTTAAATGCAATTACTACAATAGTAAATCCTACAATTCCTCCTAATAATACTGCTTTTAGTGAATACTCTCCTAAATAATTGCCATTTTTTATTTGTGCCTCTTGTGGTTTTATAAAATATATTAAAAAAATAGCAGCTCCACCAAATACAAAAGAGGTCATATAAAATATTAATAATTGTTTTAATAATTCTTTTAGTGTATTTGACTTAAATGCTATATAAACCATAACTATTGATAATAAGATTTTTAATATTATTGAAGAATATATTGGTGTTTGAAATATATATGAGGTTATTGCATATATTGCTCCGTAGCAAACTTGATATAAATATTCTAAATATTATTATTTTCTTTTTTAGTATTATAGCTGTCGCACACAAAATGATATAGTTCATTATTAAATTTTCTAGAATAACCACATCAATATAAATTGTCATTTTCTTTCTCTACCTTTAGGTTTTAATTGTTATTATTCTAGCATCTAACTAATAAAAAAGCTGTCTTTTCTTATTGTAAAAAAAAAGAAATAATCTACAAATATAGATTACTTCTTTTATTTTTGTTATTAATCTTTATATTTTACACATTTTTCCCTTTGTTTTTACGTAGGAATGATGGTATATCTAAATCTCCTTGTGTGCTTCCAATATCATTACTTGATGGAATTGAGTTTATTTTCTTTTCCCATGATTTTGTTACAAATCCTTCAACTCCAGTTTTTACATCTTGTGGAGCTTTTTCAAATCCAGTGGCAATAACTGTTATTTGAATTTCATCTCCCATATTTGGATCTGTAACTGTACCAAATATGATATTAGCTTCTGGGTCTACACTTCTTTGAATTAATTCTGCTGCTGTATTTACTTCGTGTAATCCAAGATCTTCTCCACCTGTTATGTTAATTATTACTCCTCTTGCTCCTTCTATTGAAGTCTCTAGTAATGGGCTTTGAATTGCTTCTTTTGCTGCATCTTCTGCTCTATTTTCTCCTGATGCTCTACCTACTCCCATATGAGCCATTCCTGTATTTAGCATTATTGTTTTTACATCTGCGAAATCTAGGTTTACTGTTCCTGTAACTGTAATTAAATCTGATATTCCTTGTACACCTTGCATTAAAACTTCATCTGCTTTTTGGAAAGCTTCTCCTATGCTGGTTTTTCTATCAATTATTTGTAATAATTTGTCATTTGGTATTACAACTAATGCGTCTACTTTTCCTTTTAGACTCTCAATTCCACGTTCTGCTTGTGAAAGTCTTTTCTTTCCTTCAAATGTAAATGGTTTTGTTACTACACCTATTGTTAGTATTCCCATTTCTTTTGCTGTTTGTGCTACTATTGGTGCTGCACCTGTACCTGTTCCTCCACCCATTCCAGCTGTGACAAATACCATGTCTGAACCTCTTAGTATTTCGGCTATTTCAGATTTGTTTTCTTCTGCTGATTGTGCTCCAATGTCTGGATTTGCTCCTGCTCCTAAACCTCTTGTTATTTTTTCTCCTATTTGAATTTTTGTTCCTGCTTTTGATGCTTGTAGTACTTGTCTATCTGTGTTTACAACTATAAAATCTACACCTTTTATTCCAGATCTTATCATTCTATCAACAGCATTGTTTCCTGCTCCACCTACTCCAATTACTTTTATTGTGGCTGCTCCATCTAACATTGTTCCATTATTATTGTCTTCATAATCCATCATCATGTTATATTTCCTCCCCATAATCCTTATATATATTTAAAATTATAAACTATTTTTGTTAATTTTTTATATTAAGAATAAAAAAATTCTTTTATTCTATCTAATATAACTTTTATTGTACTTTCTTTTGTTTCAGTGTCTATGCTGCTTGATACTGTCTTTGCAAAAGGTCTTGCTGCTATATATCTTACTAATGCATAACTTGTCCTGAATTCTGGTCTTACCATACTTATTGCTCTTCCAGTTGATGTTTTTACTGGAATGTTCAATGTTATTTTTCCGGCTACATCACTTTTACTTATGTTTGTGATTCCTTGACCTGTCAAAACTACATTATTTATTCTTTGTTTTATACCTTGATTAGTTATGTCTCTATTAACTAGTGCAAAAATTTCCTCAATTCTTGCTTCTATTATTTCAATTAGTTCTGAGCTTTTTATAACCTTGTTTCTATTCTCATCTTTACAAGTATTTAACATTATTTCATTATCATTGTCTATAAAAGATTTTAATGCTAGTCCATATTGTCTTTTTAATTTTTCAGACTCTTCTTCTGAAATGTTTAATACTAGAGCAATGTCATTTGTTATGTTATCTCCACCTAATGGTATTGTGTTTGTGTATGTAAAGTTGTTTCCTTCAAATACACCTATTTCAGTATTTCCAGCTCCTATGTCTAACAACATAACATTGTCGTGTAACTCATTTGTGTCTAATATTAAGTTTCGCTCTGCTAATGCTATTGGAACGATTCCATCTATTGTAAGCCCTGCCTTTTTTAATATGTTTGTTAATTGCTTTACATATTCTTTTTCAGCAAGTATTACTTCTGCTTGTATAGTAAAGCTTGAACTTAAGTTTCCTACTGGATCTGAAACTATTTTTCCGTTGTCTAATATTATTTTGTCTATACCTATATCTATTAATGTTTGCTCTTCTGGTATTTCTATATCCCTTACTTGCATTATTGCTGTTTGAACATCTTTTAATGTTATTCCTGCATATTTGTCTTTAACTTCTTTAGTTATGCTATTTTGTACTATTGTCACATATTTGCCGGGGATTGTTACATAAGCTGAATTTATTCTTATATTGGCTTCATCCTCGGCATCTTTTATGGTTTTTGATATGCTTAGACTAATTTCTTCTTCATTTATTATTTTGCCTTTTTTTAGGCCATTACATTTGTATGAGGTACTGCATATGGTTTCTATTTGACTAAAGTTATTTACTTCACCGACAACTGTGCTAACTTTAGATGTACCTATATCAATACCTACTATAATATCACCTATTGCCAAGATAATTCCCCCAATTTGTTTTATATGTTTTTGCTTGTGATATATATATTACATTTTCAAAAAAAAGTCAATAGAATTTGTAATATTTTTGTAATTTTTTCGTAACGTTTTTGTAATAATTAAATAATTCTTTTTAAATGATATTTTTTAAATTATTGCTTGTTTTCTTGTTCTGTTTCGGTTTTTATTTGCTTTAATTTTTCTAGTTTTTCAGACCATTTTTCTACATAATATCTCCTGATAATTGTTAAATTATTAAACATCCTACTTACAAATACAAATATTGTTGCTAAATATATATCCACATTTAATTTTTGTCCTAATACTGTTAATAATATTGATAATATACCATTAACAAAAAATCCTGATAAGAATATTTTTAAATCAAAGTTCTTTTTAAGTACAGAACTTATTCCCCCAAATACTGAGTCAAGTGCTGCAATTACTGCAATTGCTAAATATGTAGAATATGTATAAGAAATAATTGGTGCACCCATTCCTAAAATTGCGCCTAAAATGCAACCTAATATAATAGCTAAATATATCATTTTATTTTCCTCCAATTTTATAAGATATTAATTTATATACTTATATGATAATTCATTTGTATATGCTTCTATATTTACTTCATTGCTTCTTTCTATTTCTATTTCAAAGCCCCATTTTCGAAGCTCATCGACATAACCTCCGACTCCTAATAATGCTCCTTCTAAATATGTTTGGTTTCCTATTGCTTTAATAGTGTATGGTGCTAGGATTCTTTTCCCATTAACTTTAATCATTTCATCAATTTGTACTATATCTGTTCTATTTATAATTCTGTTATTATTTATTGAAATTGCTTCTGCCCCCGCTGCTTTTAGTCCATTAACTATATGTAATAAATCCTCATTATTTAGTTTTTCTTCTTCTAATTTTTCTTCACTAATTGTTATTATTATGCCTTGCCCAACTACGTCAGTCTCACCTAATAGCATTTGTAAATCTGCTAATTCACTTTCTAAAAGTTTTTCTGTTTCTTCATCACTTTTATATTCTTCTTTATATTCTTCAATTTTAGTTAGTACATCTTCTTGTTTTGTTTGTAGTTCTGCATATTTTTCTCTCCATGATATTAGTTCTGAACGTAATTCTGATTCTGTCATAGTTTCAATTGCTATTCTGTCTGTTCGTTCTACTACTTTAAATCTCATAAACATTACTGCAACAAGTACAAGTGCTGATATTCCTATGGTAATTGCCATTACAATTTTTTCTTTTTTCATTATTTATGCACATATTAGTAATAAATACTAATCTTTTCTCCTTGTATAATATTTAGGTTTTTAAAAGGTTCCCCATAAACCTTTATATAAAATTATATCTTTCTTAATCTTTTCTGGCCTTTGTGGCATAAGTAAATTTTAATGTTCCTGCATATTTAGGTATTTTTACAGAATTTTGTTTGGTTAAACTTACTATTAATCCTCTACTTTCTAAGGCTTCAAGAGTTCCTCCTGGTCTTTCTAATCCTGCTAATTGTTCTGGATATCCTATTGCTGTTATTTCAAAGGGTGCTCCAATTTTTACTCCATTTACTTTTACTACATTTCCGTCACATTCTATTGCTGTTGTTATTACTATTCTTTGCTCATTAATTGAAACCGCTTCTGCTCCTGCATTGAATAGTTCATTTACAACATTTAATAAATCGCCATCATGTACTAGTAAGTCACTAGTATTTATAAAGGGGTTATTGATTGTAGATATATTACTATCATTCAAAACAATTTTTACACCTGTTCCTGTTACTTCTGTAAGTCCTAAAGCTAAGTTCTTTTCTTTAATGTTTTCTTCTAATATTGCAAGATCACTGTTATTTTTGGCTGAATTTTCTCTTTCTTTTTCTAGTTCACTCTCAAGTTCATCTAATTCATTATATAAATTGTCATATTTTTCACTAGTTCTTAGTATTTCACTTTTTAGTTTACTTTGCTCTGATGTTAAATTTACTGTAGTTCCATTGTTGTTTACTGTTTTCACCTGCACACATATTCCATATGTTAATGCCATACTCATTAAAGCAAATACTATTAATATCTGCGGTTTTTTCTTCATTTCTTCCTCCTATTAATTATTAGCTTCCTCTCTAAAATATGGGTCAAATCCTTCATTAAAGTTGCCATTTACAAATATTTTTCCCTCTTGACCCATTGTTTTATCTATAATGTCTTTTGTTCTTAACATTTTTGTTGCTAAATTACTTGTATCTCCAATATATACTATTTTTTTGTATTCAGGCAAGCTTAATATGTAATCATTTTTATTTTTAATGTCGATA
This sequence comes from uncultured Clostridia bacterium, assembly GCA_944393315.1. Lineage (GTDB taxonomy): Bacteria > Bacillota > Clostridia > TANB77 > CAG-508 > CAG-269. Next base: position 1,999 of record CALXZT010000023.1, on the reverse strand, counting down.
CTAACAATTTTATCATTAATCTCATTTTTTTCACTGCTTTTTAAGATTTTTTGTATATCTTCTAGTCTATCTATATCTTCTTCATTTAAAGTGTTTCCTGGTGTAATTTTTTCTTTTGAAGTTAAATATCCTTGTATAGTTATCATGTTTTCTAATTTTGATTCAGATATTTCCAAAATATCACCGTTTTTATCTATATAAGCAAAATTTTCATTTATTTGTAACATAAATGCTTTTTCTTTTTCTACAACTTCAATTTTTATTTTATCTGGTAGTATTTTTTTTATTTTCACTTCTTTTATGTATGGGTTTTCACTTATTTTTTCTTTTGCTTTTATTGTGTTTGATAAAAATATATTTTCTTCTAAATGGATTTCTGATAATTGTAAAATTGTTTCTTGTGATATCTGATTGTTTCCTGTTATTTCTATATTACATATTTTGAAAGTTTCTGATCTACATAAAAAAACAAGTATCCCTATTATTATTGCTAATAGGATTGTCCAATTTAAAAGCTTTCTTATTATTTTTACTTTTTTTATACGGGCAGATTTATCATCTGCCTCCTTCATTTTTGTATTTTTATTTTTTGATTGAACTTTTTTGTTTTTTTGATGTTTACTTTGCTTTTTAGATTGGATAACTTTTTTATTTGTATCTTTCCTTTTAATATTTTCTTTTGTTTTTAAGTTATTCTTTCTTTTTTGCATAGTTTTTCTATTTAGATTTTCATCTACCATTTCTCTTGTATCTGCTAGATACTTTCTAGCAATTCTCCTTCCTATTTTACATATATCTTTGCTCCCAGTTTTGATAATTTTTGTTCAAATTTTTCATAGCCTCTCAATATATAATGTATTTCTTCTACTTCTGTTACTCCATGGGCTACTAGGCCTGCTATAACTAATGCAGCTCCGCCTCTTAAATCACTTGCTTTTACTGTTGCTCCTTGCAATCTTTTTGTTCCTTTTATTATAGCTGTTCTTCCTTCTGTTGTAATTTTTGCTCCCATTCTTATTAGCTCTTGTGTATATTTGTATCTGTTTTCAAAAATATTCTCAACTATTATTGATGTACCTTTTGCTACTGTCATTGATGTTCCAAATACTGATTGCATATCTGTTGGAAACCCTGGATAAGGCATTGTTTTTATGTCTACAGCTTTTAATCTTTTTGGTCCCTGCAGCTCTATAGCATTTTTTTCTATTTTGATTTTGCAATTTGCTTCTTCTAACTTGTTTATTACTGGTTCAATATAAGATAAAGATATGTTATTAATTTTTATGTTTCCTCCTGTTATTGCTCCTGCTACTAAAAATGTTCCTGCTTCTATTCTGTCTGGCATGATGTTGTAGTCTACATCTTTTAGGTTTTTTACTCCAGTTATCTCTATTATATTTGTGCCTGCTCCTTTTATTTTTGCACCCATTTTGTTTAAGAAATTTTGCAAATCTATTATTTCTGGTTCTCTTGCAGCATTACTTATTGTAGTTACACCTTCTGCTAAACACGCCGCTAATATAGTGTTTTCAGTTGCTCCAACACTTGGAAAGTCTAAATTAATTTTTGTACCTACTATTTTATCACATTTGCATTCTATTTTTCCATAGTTTTCGTTAATATTTATTCCTAATTTTTCAAAAGATTTTAAATGTAGGTCTATAGGTCTTGCTCCAATATCACATCCTCCTGTTTGTGATAGTTTGCGGATACATAAATTTCAAATGGAATGCTAAGCCTCCATTTTCATATAGTTCTTTATACATTTCATCATTTAAGTTATATTCTTCCTTTTGCTCTTTTGTTATTTCTTTTGAATCAAATACTACAATTTTGTCAAATATCCTTGATAGTTCTTCTTTTGTTAGTCCATTTTTTTTGATGTCATCTATTGCTTTGAAGATTAAATCTTCTTTATCTTCTAGCTTATTTAATGTATTAAACTTATTTTCTGTTTCTTGTAATTTTTCCTTTTCATTTTTTAACTTCTTTTCTAATT
>CALXZT010000022.1 GCA_944393315.1 uncultured Clostridia bacterium | reverse complement strand
ATTTTGCCATTTTCTTCTAAATCTGGTATTTAGTCTTGGATTTTAAACTAGAATTTACTTTTGGAATTAACCTTTTTTAAAAAAGCTTAAAAGCAGTCTTGCAAAATAAAAAAAGGTATAGTATATTATTAAATAATAATATGACTCGAAAAAATTAGTAAAGGAGCCAATCTATGAGAAAACTATTTAAAAATGCAACAGTATTTATAAATGGAAAATTTGAAAAATGCGATGTCAAAGCAACAAATGAAACAATTACTAAAATTGCATCATATATCGAAGGAAAAGCTTTCGATATTATTTATGATTTACAAAATTTTTATTTATTACCAGGTTTGATTGATGTGCATACACATTTAAGAGAGCCTGGTTTTATTTATAAAGAAACAATCACTTATTAAAAGAGGAGGGAAAAATGTATAAAAGAAATAAGTATAAAGTAAAATCTAACAAAAAAATTGCTAAAAATGTATATGAGATGATTTTAGAAGGAGATACAACGTATATAGTAAGACCAGGGCAATTTATAAACATAGAGATAGATGAATTCTACTTAAGAAGACCAATATCAGTTTGTGACTATGACAGTGAAACAATAACAGTGATATACAAAGTTGTGGGAAATGGAACAGAAAAAATGTCTACTCTAAAAGAAGGAGAAATTTTAGATATATTAACAGGGTTAGGAAATGGGTTCAGTGAAAAAGCAAGTGGTGAAAGACCCCTTTTAATAGGAGGTGGAGTAGGAACTCCTCCAATGTATAATTTGTGTAAAAAATTAATAGAACAAGGTAAAAAACCAATAGTAGTATTAGGATTTGGAGCAATAGATGAAGTTTTTTATGAAGATAAATTTAAAAAGTTGGGGGCACAAGTTTTAATTTCCACAGTAGATGGAAGCTATGGAACCAAAGGATTTGTAACAGATATAATAAAACAGTTAAAAGATTATACATATTATTATGCATGTGGTCCAAAAAACATGTTAAAAGCAGTATATGATATTGCAGTAGGAGATGGAGAACTAAGTTTTGAAGAAAAGATGGGATGTGGATTTGGAGCATGTATGGGTTGTACTTGTAAAACAAAAAATGGAGATAAAAGACTTTGCAAGCATGGACCAGTACTAAAAAAGGAGGAAATCATATGGTAGATACAAATAATGAAAAAACATATGACTTATCTGTAAATTTGGGAGATTTTAAATTAGATAACCCAGTAATACCAGCAAGTGGAACCTTTGGATTTGGATATGAATTCGAAGATTATTATGATTTAAATATATTAGGTTCAATTTCATTAAAAGGGACGACAAAAGATGCAAGGTTTGGAAATCCTACTCCTAGAATAGCAGAATGCAAAAAAGGTCTAATAAACTCAATTGGTCTTCAAAACCCAGGAATAGATGCAGTAATAGAAAAGGAAATACCACGATTACGCTATAGTTATAAAAAGAAAGTAATTGCCAATATCAGTGGTTTCTCAATTGAAGAATATAAAGAATGTTGTGAAAAAATAGACAAAGTAGAGGAAGTTGCAATAATTGAATTAAACATAAGCTGCCCAAATGTCCATAATGGAGGAATGGCATTTGGAACAAGCCCAGAAGCAGCAAAAGAGGTAACAAAAGTAGCAAAAGAAGTAACAACAAAGCCAGTATATGTAAAACTAACACCAAATGTAACAAACATAGTAGAAATAGCAAAAGCTTGTGAAGAAGGAGGAGCAGATGGGATATGTTTAATAAATACTCTGCTAGGGATGAGGATAGACTTAAAAACTAAAAAACCAACAATAGCAAATAAAATGGGAGGCTTTTCTGGACCAGCAATATTTCCAGTTGCACTGAGAATGGTGTACCAAGTATATGAAGCGGTAAATATTCCAATTATTGGTGTAGGTGGAATAGAAACAGCTGATGATGTGATAGAAATGATGCTTGCAGGAGCAACAGCTGTTGAAGTAGGTGCAGCAAACTTAAAAAATCCATATGCATGCAAAGAAATTATTGATGATTTGCCAATCAAAATGAAAAAATATGGAATTGAAAACTTGAAAAATATTATAGGAATGGCACACCAATAGTTTTAAAATAGCTAATTATACAAATTTTAAAGATTAAACTATTAAATATGGAGGAAAAATAAAATGGGTAAAGATGTAATAATAGCATGTGATTTTAAAAATAAAGAAGAGACTTTAAATTTTTTAGAACAATTTACAGAAGAAAAACCATTTATCAAAATAGGAATGGAGTTATTTTATAGCGAGGGACCAAATATTGTTAGAGAATTAAATAAAATGGGACACAAAATATTCTTAGATCTTAAATTACATGATATACCAAATACTGTACAAAAAGCAATGACATCACTTTTGAGACTAGATGTAGACATGTGTAATGTACACGCAACAGGAACTATAGAGATGATGAAAGCTGCAATGAAAGGTTTAACAAGAGAAGATGGAACAAGACCATTACTTATATCTGTAACTCAGCTAACTTCTACAAGTGAAGAAAGAATGCAAGATGAGTTATTAATACCAGAAAAACTAGATAAAGTAGTAATGCATTATGCAAAAAATACTAAATTAGCAGGATTAGATGGGGTAGTATGTTCACCACTAGAAGCAGGAAAAGTAAAAGATGTATGTGGAAAAGAATTTCTAACAGTTACACCAGGAATAAGATTTGAAACAGATGAAATGGGTGATCAAGTAAGAGTTACTACACCTAAAAAAGCTAAAGAATTGGGATCAGATTATATTGTAGTTGGAAGACCAATAACAAAGTCAGAAAATCCGGTAGAGACATATAGAAGGTGTATCAAGGATTTTTGTGAATAAAACCATATAAAATAAAAGAAAGGGAAGATTGCGATGAATAATTTAGAAAGAGAAATTGCAAAAGATTTATTATCAATAGAGGCGATATTTTTAAGACCAGAAGAGCCATTTACATGGGCAAGTGGAATAAAAAGTCCAATATATTGTGACAACAGATTAACATTAACGGCACCAACAGTAAGAACAAAAATAGAAAATGGATTAGCAGAATTAATAAAGAAATATTATCCAGAAGCAGAAGTCTTAATGGGAACAAGTACAGCTGGAATCGCTCATGCTGCTATAACAGCAGATAAATTAAATTTGCCAATGGGATATGTAAGAGGAAGTAGCAAAGACCATGGAAGAAAAAATCAAATCGAAGGAAAATTAGAAAAAGGACAAAAAGTAGTAGTAATAGAAGACCTAATATCAACAGGTGGAAGTGTGATAGATGTTGTAAATGTACTAAGAGAAGCCGGAGCGGAAGTCCTAGGAATTGCAAGCATATTTACGTATAATATGAATAAAAGCAAACAAAGATTAGAAGAAGCAAGTGTAAAAAATATCAGTTTATCAAATTTTGATGTAATGGTGGAAGTTGCAGCAGAAGAAGGGTATATTAAAAATGAAGATATTGAACGATTAATTGCTTTTAGAAATAATCCAAGTGATGAAAGCTGGATAAAATAAAAAACAGCGTAACAAAAGTTTTAAAAAAATCGCCAAAATACTTGAAAAAACTTCCAAATCATGTTAAGATATAACATATGAAAAGTAAAACCGTTATAAAAGCAAAGTATGTATATAATAAAGCATCCAAGAGAGAGTAACATAGCTGGAAGTTACTTATGCAATATATACAAAAATTTCACTTTTTAGGTCTTCCTTTGAACGCAAAGCAATTAGAGGGAAGCGGTAAGCACCGTTAAAGCTATAATGAGGTTAAATAAATCATTTAATAAAAATAGGTGGTACCACGAATACAATCCATTTCGTCCTATATACTTTTTTAGTATGAGCGAAATGGATTTTTGTTGCAATTAGTGCCTAAAAACAGTATAAAAGATGCATAAAGTAAGATTTAAATAACTATAAAAAGGAGGAAATAAAATGCAAGCACAAATTAAAACTATCAAAGAAAAAGCAATTCATGAAATTGAAAAAACAGAAGATTTAAAAATCTTAAATGATTTACGAGTAAAATATTTAGGAAAAAAAGGTGAATTAACATTAATATTAAGAGGAATGGGAGCACTTTCACCAGAAGAAAGACCAATAATAGGTTCGGCAGTAAATAAAGCAAAAGAAGAAGTAGAAGCTTTAATTATCGAAAAAGAAGAAAAGTTAGAACAGCAAGAACTTAACAAAAAATTACAAGAAGAAACAATAGATATAACATTACCAAGCACAAAAATAGTAAGAGGAAGTAAACACCCAGTAAACAGAGTAATAGAAGAAATAGAAGACTTATTTGTATCAATGGGATATGATGTTGAAGTTGGTCCAGAACTTGAAACAGATGAATTTTGTTTTGAAAGACTAAATTTGCCCAAAGGACATCCAGCACGAGACATGCAAGACAGTTTTTACATTACAAATGAATATCTATTAAGAACACAAACCTCATCAGTGCAAGCAAGAACAATGTTAAAAAATACTGAAAAAACACCAATAAGAATGATATGTGCAGGAAAAACATATAGAAGAGAAGATGATGCAACACATTCACATCAATTCAGTCAAGTAGAAGGGTTAGTTGTAGATTATAAAGAAAGAAATGTATCACTTGCTGATTTAAAAGGAACATTAGAAGTATTTGTAAAAAGACTAATAGGAGAAAATCTAGACTTAAGATTTAGACCAAGCTATTTCCCTTTTACAGAACCATCTTATGAAGTAGATGTAACCTGTTTTAAATGTAGTGGAAAAGGTTGCCCACTTTGCAAACAAACTGGTTGGATTGAAATTTTAGGAGCAGGTATAGTACATCCAAATGTATTAAGAATGAATGGATATGATCCAGACAAATTTAGTGGATTTGCATTTGGAACAGGTCTAGAAAGATTAGCAATGTTTAAATATGGAATTACAGACATGAGATATTTATACACAAATGATGTAAGATTTTTAAAACAATTTGATAGAAAAGATTAGAATGTAATTAAATTTCTAGTGATTAAAATAGTAAATAGAAAATAGGAGGAAAACAGATTGAAACTAAGTACGAATTTTGTAAAAGATTATATAGATATAGATGTAGATAGCAAAACATTAGCAGAAGATATGACAAGAGTAGGAAATGAATATGATTCGGTTGAACAATTAATAAAAGCTACTAATTTGAAAATTGGTAAAGTAGTAGAATGTAAAGAACATCCAGACTCAGACCACTTGCATTTATGCAAAGTAGATATAGGAAATGAAATTTTAGACATAGTATGTGGAGCTCCAAATGTAAGAGAAGGGCTAAAAGTAATAGTCGCACTAGTAGGCGCGAAACTACCACAAATAACAATAAAACAAGGAATAATAAGAGGAGCTATTTCAAATGGTATGTTATGTTCAATGGCAGAATTGGGTCTAGAAAATAAATATTTAAAAGAAGAAGATAAAGTTGGAATTCATGAATTGCCAGAAGATGCACCAATAGGCGAAGATCCAATTAAATATTTAAAATTGGATGATAGTGTAATAGACTTTGAGCTAACAGCAAATAGAGGAGACTTATTAAGCATACTTGGTATGGCATATGAAATAGGAGCAATATATGATAAAAATGTAAAGCCGATAAATCTAAATTACACAGAAGATGAACAAAATGTGGAAAAGTGCTTTAATCTAGAAGTAAAAACAGAAAACTGCCCATTATTTTTAGTAAAAAAAGTAAAAAATGTAATAATAAAGGAAAGTCCGGATTTCATTAAAAATAGATTAATAGCATCAGGAATACGCCCAATAAACAATGTAGTAGATATTAGTAATTATGTAATGCTAGAATTAGGGCAACCATTGCATTTTTATGATGCAGATAGATTAGGAGATAAGATTCTAGTTAGAATGGCCGAAAATGGAGAGCATTTAACAACACTTGATGGAACTGAAAGAAAATTAAGTGAAAATGATATAGTAATTACAAATGGAGAAAAGGCAATAGGATTAGCAGGAGTAATGGGAGGAATAGAGACAGAAGTAGAAGATACAACTAAAAATGTAATAATAGAATCAGCAATATTTAATCCGGTAAAAGTGAGAATGACATCAAATAAAATTTTGAGAAGTGAAGCAAGCAATAGGTTTGAAAAAGGTATAGATCCAAATAGAACTTATATGGCTATAGAAAGAGCATGCCATTTACTAGAAAAGTATGCAGATGCAAAAATTTTATCAGGAATGTGTGTTTATGATAAAATAGATAAAACAGAAAAAACAATTGAGATTGAATTTAAAAACATAAATGATGTATTAGGAACAAATATCTCAAGTGAAGAAATACTAGATGTATTTAGAATGCTAGGTTTCAAATATATATCAGATAGCAAAAAAGCAACAGTTACAGTTCCAACAAGAAGACTAGATATATCAATAAAAGAAGATTTAATTGAAGAAGTAAGCAGGATATATGGTGTAGATAATATAAAAGGAACATTACCAACAGGTGAAACAAGACCAGGTAGTATAAATAAAACTTATAGACAAATTCGTAATAAAATGATAGCTCTAGGACTAAATGAAACACTAACTTATATCTTAATAAATGAAAAAGAAGCACACAAATACACACTAGATGAATTTGAAGAAATTAAGTTATTAGCACCAATAACAGAAGATAGAAACACATTAAGATATACTATGATTCCATCAATGGTAAAAACATATGAATATAATAAATCACGTGATATAAAAGATGTTGCAATTTTCGAAATAGGAAAAGGTTTTTATAAAAAACAAGATATCTATGGGGAAGATACAAAACTTTGTGCATTGATGACAGGAAATTATTATTTAGAATTAGGTCAAGAAAAAGCGTTTGATTTTTATATTGTAAAAGGAATTGCAGAAGAAATATTAAATTACTTAGGATATGAAAATAGATATAGTTTTATAAAAAAAGACAAATTGCCAGAAGAATTCCATCCAGGGCAAACAGCATATATATCAGTAAATAATGATATTGTGGGAGTAATTGCAAGATTACATCCTAATGTAGAAAATAATGTAATAAATAGCAAATTTCCAGTTTATGTATTAGAAATTAACTTAGAAAAACTATTACAAAAAAGAACAGGAAAAATGAAATTTAAAGAAATCTCAAAATTCCCTAGCATCAAAAAGGACATAGCTTTTGTTGTAGATAATAAAACAACCTCTCTAGAGATTGAAAATAATATTAAAAAAGCAGCAGGTTCTAATCTTGAATCAGTAAAACCATTTGATTTATATATTGGGGAAAATTTAGGAGAAAATAAAAAATCAATAGCTTATTCATTAACTTTTTCAGACCAAAAAAGAACACTTACAGAGGAAGAAATTACAAATTCAATTGAAAAAATCATAGAAGTCGTAACTAAAAAATGCAATGCAGAACTTAGAAAACAATAAATAAAAAGAAAGATAATGATTTAGGTAAGAAAAATGAGCAGATATTTAGATTTAAGAAAAGACATAGATAATTTAAAAATAGAAGAAGCAGCAAAAATTTTAAAAAGTGGAGGTCTAGTTGTATTTCCTACTGAAACAGTATATGGAATAGGAGCAAATGGATTAAATGCAGAAGCAGTAGAAAAGATATATATTGCAAAAGGAAGAAAACAAGACAATCCATTAATATTACATATTGCAGACAAGGAGATGCTTGAAAAAATAGTAGAAAACATAATGCCTATAGAAGAAAAATTAATGGAGGCATTTTGGCCAGGACCTTTTACAATAATCTTAAAAAGAAAAACTTGTGTTCCAGATATTGTAACTGGAGGGCTAGATACAGTTGGAGTAAGGATGCCAAGTGGAGAAATCGCTCAAAAATTAATAAAAGAAGTTGCATCTCCAATTGCTGCACCAAGTGCAAATATATCAGGTAAGCCAAGTGGAACAACGGTCGAGGATATTTTTGAAGAATTAAAAGATAAAGTTGATTGCATAATAGATGGTGGAAAAACACAAGTAGGTTTGGAGTCTACAGTTGTTAGAGTGATTGACGGAATTCCAAACATATTAAGACCTGGAAAAATAACTCCTGAGCAAATAAAAGAAATAGCAGGAAATGTTAAGATTGATAAACATATTTTAGAGCAAACAAAAATAGAAAAAGACGAAAAAGTTTTATCACCTGGAATGAAATATAGGCATTATGCACCAGATTCAAAATGTGTTCTGGTTTATAGCAGAAATGAAAAAGATATGATAAAAAAAATAAAAGACATAGCTAAAACTCAATGTAGAGTTACGATTATATCTTGTCGAGAAAATGCTGAATACTACAAAGAAGTTACAAATTCTATAATAAATATAGGCTCAAAAGATGATTTGAATGAAATTTCTAAAAATATTTTTTCAGCCTTAAGAGAGGTTGATAAAATAATGCCAAATTTAGTTATAATAGAAGGTGTTAAACAAGAAGGAATAGGATTAGCGATTATGAACAGACTTATTAGAGCTTGTGGAAATAATTATATTGAAATCTAAAAATAATATATTAAAATAGAAAAGCATATTTTTCTATTTTAATATATAAAAACTATCTGATTTTTTTACCATGACATCTGCAATTTTAGTTGACACAATCTTCTAAAAGAACTATTTTTCTTTCCAAAGAAGTATCAATTTTAGCTAATGTTCCGATAGGAATAACTGTCTTTTTGTCAATATGTCCAAAATTGTTTGACTTTATAATAGGAAAGTCAAATGAATTCCCTAAAGTGTCAAAAACGACCTTTTCTAGACTATATCCAGAAGGATGTTCATAATTACCAATCCATAGGCCTTTAATTTTATCAAACACATTATTTTGTTTCATATAATATAAACATGAACTAATACGAGTAGGGTCAGATTCAAGACCTAATTCTTCAATAAACAATATTTTATCTGTAAAATCTAATGAATATTTCCCACAAACCATTTGGGTAATTAAAGATAAATTTCCACCAATCAATTTTCCAACAGAAATACCTTCACTTAAAGTTTCATATGTATCTTCAGGTACTCCTAAATCTAAATTTTTATCAATAAAGCGTTTAACTACCTCTTTAAATCCATAATCAGTTTCCCAACTTGTAAGAGATTTAAAAGTTGGACCACTAAAAGTGACAAGACCAGTTTTCAATGTTATTACATTTGTTATGGAGGTTGAATCACTGAAACCACAAAGTATTTTTGGATTATTTTTTATTAATTCATAATCTAAGTAATCAAAAATAGAATTTGAATTTGCACCACCTTTAACACAAAATATAGCTTTAATATCTGGATTACTAAACATATCATTTACATCTTTTGCTTTTTCTATTGAAGAAGCTCCATAGCCTAGAGTATGAGAAAAAACGAAGTTACCTAATTTTATATTAAATCCTAAATCTTCAAATAATTTAGAAGATTTTTTAATAAACTCATTATCTTTCTCATCTATAGAATTTGATGGAGCAATAACTCCAATTGTATTTCCTTTTTTTAATCTATCAGGTATCATAAAATCACCTCGAAATAATAATAACACAAAACAATAATGTAGTCTATATCCATAAAAATTATATTTACAATTTTTTCTATTTTTAGCTAATATTTCACGAATTTTTCAGATGAAAACAAAAAATACTAATATCAAATTAATTTCTGAGATATAAGTTAAAAAAATAATGATTTGTGCTTTACACAAACAGAGCGTTATCGAAGTAAAGAGAGGAATGAGAATATTTATGGAATACAGTTATAATTTTCAAGATAATATTTCTGCAACTTTATTTAATGGAACTAGCAAAAATATATTAGAGTGGATATTAGAAAATAGAGATAAAGAAGAATGGGCAAAAGATCCTAATGCCTATGAAATGACTAATCTTTTCTTGTTTGGTGCAAAATATGCAAATGAAGGAAAACTTGTAGATAAAGATACATTAGCTCAAATTTGGGAAATAAGGTCTCAAGATTTTGCAAGATGTAATATACCTGAAAATAGTTTCATTTATACAATTTGCCAAGATGCGTATGAAGCAGCAATGCAAGGAAAAAGAGTGGTAAATGATGAAAATTCACATCATGCATTACGTAAAATGGCAGGTATTGGTCTATATTTAAAACAGCAACAAAGAGATAGTGGAGAAATAACTTATAATAACCCAGCAGAATTAATGCAATTGCTAGAATGTGCTGGTACTTTGAAAGCGATTCATCCAAATTTATTTCAAAGATATGCATTTGGAAAAAATTTGGATGTCTTATGTAATCTACAATTATCTCAGGAATTACCAGCAGAGATTAGAGATTCAATAACAAGTGCTCAGGAACAATTAGCTGTTAGAAGAGAAGTGACTCAAACCCAAGGTAAACAACCACTTTCAAAAATAGATTTATGCCAAAGAATGATTAATGATGCTATAAAAATATCTCAATTTATGAGAGAAAAAGACAAACAAAAAGGTGGAAAAAATAAAGGCCCAAATAGACATGTATATGTATCACCTGCTAATAATTTTTATTATTCAGTGTATTTTGAATTATCACACTTAAGGGATGATTTTAATAGTGGAAATATTTCTAAGCAGGATTTTGAAGCACGATTTGATGATATTTGTGGAAAATCTGGAATCAATTTCCAAGAAATGCAAGAAGTTGTTGCTCAAATATCCTCGATAGAAAAATCAACACAAGCTTTATATGATTCTTTAAATGACAAAGTTTTAGATCACTTTGATAAAGTAAAAAAAGGAGAAAATCAAAATCCAGAAAGTCCAGAAAATCCAGCTCGATAAGAGTTGGATTTTTAGCATTATTAAATAAAAAGTTAAATTTATAATGCACATAAGAAATATGGATTATGAATTTGATTTTAAATTATATTTAGTTAAAAAACTTAACAAAATATAGCAAAATTTGAAAAAAAGTGATATACTATAATAGTGAAAAAATATAGAACGGAAAGGGATGATAGAAAATGAGTGAAGGTTCGGCGGATAAGCTGAGAAAATTGTATAAAAATATTAGACAAAAAATGAATGATATATTAACCATCACTCATTTTATGTTGTGTCCTAAAAAATAATATTTTTATGCAATTTCTCTAATCTTAAAGAAAGGGGAAATTAGCATGGAAGAAAAAAACGAAGAGATTGAAAAAATCCAAAAATTATTAAAAGAGAAAAAGTTAAATGAACTAAGAAAAGTCATAAACAATTTAAATAGTGTAGACATATCTGTAATATTAGAAGAATTGAGCGAAGAAATAGACAAAGAAAACTTGTTAATAGCATTTAGAATATTAACAAAAGAAAAAGCAGGAGAAGTTTTTAGCTATTTTAGCACAGAAATGCAAGAAAAGCTTATTCAAAATCTAACAGATACAGAACTAAAAAATGTTATAAATGAATTATACATGGATGACAAAGTAGACCTACTAGAAGAAATGCCATCAGATGTAGTAGAAAGAATATTAAAAAACGTAAAATCAACAGATAGAGAAACAATAAATGAACTTTTAAAATATCCTGAAGATAGTGCAGGAAGTATAATGACAACAGAATTTGTAGATTTAAAAGAAGATATGACAGTGGAAGAAGCTCTTAAAAGAATAAAACAAATAGGTTTAGAGAAAGAAACAATATACTATTGTTATGTACTCTCAAGAAGCAGAAAATTAAGTGGAATAATAGACTTAAAAAGGCTAGTAATAACAGAAGACACCGAAATAATAAAAAATATAATGGAAACTAATGTTATAAAAGTAACAACTTTAGAGGATAAAGAAGAAGTAGCAAAGGTTTTCAATAAATATAATTTCTTGGCCTTACCAGTAGTAGACAAAGAAGACAAATTAGTAGGAATAGTAACAATAGATGATGCCATGGATGTAATGCAAGATGAAGCAACTGAAGATTTAGAAAAAATGGCAGCGATGTCTCCAAAAGAAGACAGTTATTTTGCAACTAGTGTATTTAAACACGCTAAAAATAGAATAGTATGGCTATTGATACTAATGCTATCAGCAACAATAACAGGTGGAATAATAACAAAATATGAAGATGCATTTGCAGCAATTCCTATATTAGTATCATTTATCCCAATGATAATGGATACAGGAGGAAACTGTGGTTCACAAAGTTCAACACTTATTATACGTGGATTAGCAACAGATGAAATCAAGATAAAAGATATTTTCAAAGTAATTTGGAAGGAAATAAGAGTAGCAATAATAGTAGGAATAATCTTAGCTTTTGCAAATGCAATAAGTGTAGTATTGCAGCATAAAAGTATTATGTTAGCGACCACTCTAGGAATAACCTTGATTTTGACAGTAATACTCTCAAAATTAATAGGATGTTGTTTGCCATTATTAGCAAAAAAACTAAAATTAGATCCAGCACTTATGGCAGCACCGCTTATAACAACAATTGTAGATACATGCTCAATTTTAATTTATTTTAACATAGCGACACTTATAATGCTATAAAAAAATATAAGTAAGAGAAGGGGAAAGGCTAATGGAGGAAATACAAAAACTATTAAAAGAAAAGAAAATTAATGAATTACGCAAACTTTTAAATGGACTAAACAGTGTAGATGTAGCTATAATACTAACAGATTTATATAATGAGATGGGAAGAGAAAGTTTTTTAATAGCATTTAGAATATTGAACAAAGAAAATGCAGGAGAAACATTTAGTTATTTTGAACCTGAAATGAAGGAAAAGCTTATATCACTTTTAACAGATACAGAACTAAAAAATGTGATAAATGAATTATATATGGATGACAAAGTAGACTTACTAGAAGAAATGCCATCAAATGTTGTAAAAAGAATACTAAAAAATGTAAAAAAAGAGGACAGAGAAGTAATAAACGAACTTTTAAAATATCCAGAAGATAGTGCTGGAAGCATTATGACAACAGAGTTTGTAGACCTTAAGGAAAACATGACAGTTGGTCAGGCATTAAAGAAAATAAAGCAAATAGGATTGGAAAAAGAAACGATTTATTATTGTTATGTACTTACGGCAAAAAGAACATTAGTTGGAATAATTGATTTAAAAAAACTAGTAATAAGAGACAGTGATGAAATAGTAAAAGATTTAATGGAAACAAATGTAATAAAAGTAAATACCCTAGAAGATAAAGAAAATGTAGCAAAAACTTTTAGTAAATATAATTTATTAGCATTACCAGTAGTAGATAATGAAGATAAATTAGTAGGAATAGTTACAGTTGATGATGCTATAGATGTATTGCAAGATGAAGCAACAGAAGACGTAGAAAAAATGGCAGCTATGTCACCATCAGAAGATAGCTATTTTGCAACTAGTGTATTTAAACATGCTAGAAATAGAATAGTATGGTTACTGATATTAATGCTATCAGCAACAATAACTGGAGGGATAATAAACAAGTATGAAAATGCCTTTGCAGCAGTTCCTTTGCTTGTATCATTTATTCCAATGATAATGGGAACAGGAGGAAATTCTGGTTCACAAAGTTCAACACTTATTATACGTGGATTAGCAACAGATGAAATAGAAATAAAAGATGTTTTAAAAGTAATATGGAAAGAAGCTAGAGTATCAATAGTTGTGGGAATAACTTTAGCAATATTAAATATATTATTTGTAATGATAAGATATAAAGAAATAAATTTAGCAATAACAATTGGCTTAACAATAATGTTAACAGTAATCATTGCAAAATTAATAGGTTGCTGTTTACCTTTACTTGCAAAAAAACTAAAATTAGATCCAGCACTTATGGCATCACCACTTATAACAACTATTGTAGATACATGTTCAGTTTTAATATACTTTAATGTAGCAACAATGATAATGTTATAATGTGATAAAAGCCAACATATTATATAGCTTATTTTAATGACTTGAAAAACTTCAAATATATGTTATAATAAATAGGTCTAAAAAAATAAAAAGGAGGAACGTTAGTAAAAAACTAACATAAGCTAAAAAGATGAAAATAGGAATAGTAGGACTTCCAAATGTAGGAAAAAGTACAATGTTTAACAGCATAACAAAAGCAGGTGCAGAATGTGCAAATTACCCATTCTGTACAATAGAGCCTAATATAGGAGTGGTAGCAGTACCAGATGAAAGAGTAGATAACTTGGCAAAAATGTATAATCCACAAAAAGTTACAAAAGCTATAGTAGAATTTGTAGACATTGCAGGATTAGTAAAAGGAGCAAGCAGAGGTGAAGGACTAGGAAATAAATTTTTATCACATATTAGGGAAGTAGATAGCATAGTAGAAGTGGTAAGATGTTTTGAAAATCAAAATATTGTGCATGTAGATGGAAGTATAGACCCAATAAGAGATATAGAAACCATAAACTTAGAATTAATATTTGCAGACATTGAGACATTAGAAAAAAGATTAGACAAAGCAAAAAAAATGCTAAAATCAGACAAAAAATATCAATTTGAAATTGACTTAATCAACAAGATAAAATCAGCATTAGAACAAGGCAGACCGGCAAGAAGTATAGATTACAATGAAGAAGAAAAAGAATTAGTAAAAGAAATGTTTTTATTAACTTCAAAACCAATATTATATATAGCAAATATTTCAGAGGAAGAAATTACCTTACCAGAAAATAATGAATATGTAAAAAAAGTAAAAGAATATGCTAAAAAAGAAAATGCTGAGGTAATACCATTATGTGTAAAAATAGAAGAAGAATTATCAGGGCTAGAAGAAGCAGATAAAAAAGAAATGCTAGAAGCACTAGGAATAGAAGAATCAGGGTTAGACAAATTAATAAAGAAAAGTTATGATTTATTAGGATTAATGTCATTTTTAACAGCAGGAGAGCCAGAAGTTAGAGCATGGACAATAAAGAAAGGAACAAAAGCTCCACAAGCGGCTGGGAAAATCCACTCAGACATAGAAAGAGGATTCATAAAAGCTGAAGTAGTATCATATGATGATTTAATTAGAGAAGGCTCAATGACCGCTGCTCGAGAAAAAGGGCTAATACGTTCAGAGGGAAAAGAATATATTATGCAAGATGGAGACATTGTATTATTTAAATTTAATGTATAAAAAGTATATGAAATATAAATGTAAATAAAATGTAAATAAAATGTAATCAAAAATACTTGCAAATATTGAAAAAATGTAGTATAAATATAAAAGGAAAACTAAAAAGTCGAAAAGAGGTAATTTTATGAATAAGAACAAAATATCAAAAATAATAGTATTAATAATAACTTTTGCATTAATAGCTTGTTTATCTACAACTGTTTTTGCTGAAGATCCAGTTGATTTAAGTAATTCATTGTCAGGTGGAAATAACACAACAGGAAATGGTACAACAGGAAATAACACAACGGTAGATAATACAACCGAAAACCAAGTACCAGATATAACTCCAAATACGACAACACCAACAAATACAAATACAAATTCAAGTACATATGAAGAAAGTGAAATACCACATGCAGGAGTAGAAAGCTCAATATTAATGGTAGTAGCATTTGTAATATGTGGAATTATAGGAATTTATACATTTATAAAATTAAGTGATTATAGCAATATTTAAAAAAAGTTGAATAAAAAAATTTAAAAAAAAGCTTGCAAAATACATAAAAGTTGTGTATAATAATTACAGTAACATAGAAAGCAGTAAGAGTGGGAACAAATCCCACTCTTAACTTTTGCCAAGGGGTGGAAAAAATTGGCAAGTATAGAACATAAAGTAGAAAAACTAATAAAAGAGAAAATAGAAAACTTAGGCTATGAGTTATATGATATAGAATATACTAAAGAGGCAAAAAATTTTTTTTTAAGAATATATATTGATAGTAAAGATGGAATAAGTTTAGAAGATTGTGAAAAAGTTAGTAACGAAATAAATGAGCCATTGGACAAATCAAACATAATAGCAGAACAATACTTTTTAGAGGTATCATCACCAGGGATAGAAAAAATACTTAGAAAAGATAATCATTTACAAAATAATTTAGGGCAAGAAGTAGAAATAAAATTATTTAAAAAAGATAACGAAGGAAACAAAAGTTATATTGGAAAATTAAAAAGCTTTAATGATAAACAAATAGTAATAGAAACAAAAGAAGAAATAACAATTGATAGAAAAAGCATAGCACAAATAAAAACCATATATAACTGGGAAGATTAATAAAAGGAAGGAATGGTAAAAAAATGAAGGCAATTGATAATAAAGAATTAATTTTAGCATTGGAGGAATTAGAAAAAGAAAAAGGAATCAAAAAAGAATATTTATTAGAATCAATTGAAACAGCATTAGTTACAGCTTATAAAAGAAACTTTGACGCATTAGAAAATGTAAAAGTTGTAATGGACAAACAAACAGGTGCAACACATGTATATTCAGTAAAAGAAGTAATGGAAACAGCAAATGATGATGCATTAGAAATAAGTTTAGAATCAGCAAAAAAAATAAACAAAGACTTAAAATTAGGAGACACAGTAGACATTGAAATAGTTCCAAAAGATTTTGGAAGAATTGCAGCTCAAACAGCAAAGCAAGTAATAATACAAAAATTACGTGAAGCAGAAAGAGATATACTATACACGGAATTTAATGATAGGAAAGGTGAAATTGTATCAGGAATAATTCAAAAGGCAGATAAAAACATAGTAGTGCTTGATTTAGGAAAACTAGAAGGAATTATGCCAACAAAAGAACAAATACCAACTGAAAAATACAGTGTAAATGATAAAATAAAAGGGTATGTACTAGATGTAGAAAGAGGAGAAAAAGGAGCGCCACAGGTTATAGTATCAAGAAGTCATCCTGATTTTGTAAGAAAACTACTAGAATTTGAAATACCAGAAATATATGAAGGATTAATAGAAATAAAAAGTGTGTCACGTGACCCTGGATATAGAAGCAAAGTCGCGGTATATTCACAAAATCCAGATATAGATCCAGTAGGTTCTTGTGTGGGACAAAGAGGAATACGAATACAAAATGTTATAAACGAATTAAATGGAGAGAAAATAGACGTAATAGAATGGAATCAAGATCCAGCAACATTCATAGCAACAAGTTTATTACCAGCAAAAATATTAGCAGTAGATATAAAAGAAGACGAAAAATTTGCGCAAGTAATTGTACCAGACGACCAATTATCATTAGCAATAGGAAAAGCGGGGCAAAACGTTAGATTAGCAGCCAAATTAACAAATTGGAAAATAGATATAAAATCTGAAACACAATTTAGAGAAATGTTAACTAAAAAATTAGAATCAGAAGAAGCCTAAAAATAAAAAGGGGAATATGGAATGAAAAAAATACCACAAAGAAGTTGTGTAGTTTGTAGAACTAGAAAAGACAAAAACGAATTAATAAGGATTGTAAAAAATCAAACAAATGAAATAATTTTAGATGAAAGTGGAAAAAAGCCAGGAAAAGGTGCATATATTTGTGATAGTATAGAATGCCTAGAAAAAGGAATAAAGAGTAAAGCATTTAAAAAGGCATTTGGGGTAGATGTGCCAGAAGAAATTTATGAAAAATTAAGAGAAAGAATAAATAAATAGGGGGTGATATTATTGGGTAAAGTAAAAATATATGATATAGCAAAAAAATTAAATTTAACAAGTAAAGAAATTTTAGAAAGAGCTGAACAATTAAAAATTGAAGCAAAAAGTCATTTGAGTAATATTGACGAAGCTGATGCGAAAAGAATCGAAGATAGTTTTAAAAGTGACAAAAAATCATCAGCAAAAAAAGAAGAAAAAACATCAAAAAGTCAAGTAGGAGCAAAAGAAAAAAATGATACACCAGTAATAATTAGAAGAGAGGTTATCATTGCAGAAGAAGAAAACAAAAAAAAGGCAGAGCAAAAGAAAAAAGAAGAAACAAAAAAACAATCTATAGGATTTGTTGAAAGAAAACAAAATGATTACAATATAGTATATAGAAATAGACCTACCAAACCTATGACAGTAAGTGAATTATTTGGCATTGGTAAAGAAAAGGAAGAAAAGAAAGAAAAGGTGGAAAAAACTGAAGAACAAGAATTTAAAAAAGAAGAGAAAACAATAGAAACATTACCAAGTATTAAGCAAGAAGAAGTAAAAAAACCAGAAGAAAAAATAGAAGTAGAAAAAGAAGAAGGTAAGCCTGAAACACAATTAAATAGAAGTAATCAAGGACATAAGAACAATTACTACAATCAGAAAGACTACAAAAACAATCAAAATGGATATAAAGCTAACAATCCAAACAGAGACTGGCAAAACAATAATTATAGAACTAATAATACTTCAAATAGAAATGCATATAATAATTCAAATGTGAATGGATATAATAATCAAAACAGAAATAATCAAGGAAATTTCAGAAACAGTCAAAATGGTTTCAGACAAAACAATCAAGATGGAAGTAATTTCAAAAGCAGAAATAGTTTTGATAAAAACAATAATAACAAATTTAATAGCAGGGACAATAATCAAAATAACAGATTTGGAAAGCGTGTACTTGATGAAAAAGGAATAGAGAAAAACATCAAGAATATAATGGCTGTTGAAAATACTGAAAAAGAAATAGTAAGAGAATATAACAAAAATATTGACAAACAAAAAGCAAATAACAAATTTGATGATACAAGAAACACCAAAAAATCTCAAAAGGCAAGAAGAAATAATGGAGAACATGAAATAAATCAAGACAAATTAAAAGGATTAAAAAGAACAGATAAATTATCAAATATGTTTGAAGATCAAGATGGTGGAATGCTTGATTACTATGACTTATCAACACAAAGAGGCAAAAAAGGAAAGAAAAAGAGCCAAAAGGAAGAAGAACCACGCAACAAACAAAAAATCTTCCAATTAACAGAAATAACAATTCCAGAATCAATAACAGTTAAAGACTTAGCAGCTGAACTAAAGAAAACAACAGCAGATGTAATTAAAAAATTGTTAGGATATGGAGTAATGGCAACTATTAACAATGAAGTTGATTTTGATACAGCATATTTAATATCACAAGAATTTGGTGTAGAAGCTAAAAAGAAAGAAACAATAACAGAAGAAGATATCTTATTTGACGAAACAGAGGACAAAGAAGAAGATTTACAAACACGTCCACCAGTAGTCGTAGTTATGGGACACGTTGACCATGGAAAAACTTCACTTTTAGATGCAGTTAAGAAAACAAATGTAATAGAAGGAGAAGCAGGTGGAATAACACAACACATTGGAGCATATAAGGTAAAAGTAAATGATAGAGAAATAACATTCTTAGATACACCAGGACATGAAGCATTTACAGCAATGAGAGCAAGAGGAGCACAAA
>CALXZT010000021.1 GCA_944393315.1 uncultured Clostridia bacterium | reverse complement strand
TATTATGATAAGTGGTCTCCAGGTATTATTTATAGAATTATCAGAAATCAAATTTATATTGGTAATACATATAAAAGAAAATCAAGCAAAAAAAATTACAGACAGAAGAAAAGAGATTATATAATTCAATCTAAAAGAGATATTATAATAAATACACATCCAGCAATCATTAGTAAAGAATTATATAAAAAAGCAAATGAAAAAATAAAAAGAAATAATGAAAAAATTAATAGAAAAAAAGAATATCATGGAAAGCTTGAAGGAATTGTGAAGTGTGGAAAATGTGGAAAGTTTATGAGGGTAAGCGGTAGAAAAAAAGAAAATGACAAAGTTACATTTAGCATATATTGCCCAAATGGTAAAAATAAAAACAAGACTTGTAACAATACGCATACAATATCAACTAAAAAAATAGAAAATATAATTTACTCCAAATTAAATAACATTATAAATAACAAAAGAACAAAAGATTATATTACCCAAAATGCCATTAAATATAGTGTAGAACAAAAGAAATATAAGAACCAAAAGGAATATATAAATAAAGAGATTAAGAGGCAGAAAATACAAATCAAAAAACTGTATTTAAATAAAACGAATAATATTATAACAATAGATGAATTTATAAAACAAAGAAAAAGTTTAAACAAGCAAATAGAAATTTATGAAAAACAAAAGGAAGAATTAACTAAAGAAATAATATGTGAACAAAATAAAAATGAAGTAATACAAAAATTTAAAGAATTTAAAAATAAAGACAATTTAATGAATTATCTAAATGAATTAGTAAGTGAGGTAATTTTTAATGAAGATAGAACATTAGAAATTAGATTTAATTTTAAGTTAAATTGACAAATCTAGCTTTGCTAGAGCAGTAATATATTTTTCGAATTTTCTTTTTTAATAAGGTCTAACAAAAAGCGTATAAGATTTGTCGTCGCGAAAAATTGCGTAGCAATTTTTCTGTGCATCGATTTTTTATATTCTAGGAAATGTAATTTTCTAGAATATAAAAATTAGTTTACTAAACTATATTCAGCAGATGGAGATAAAAAATATAGCCAAAAATCGCTAGCATATTATAAGAAACTA
The DNA here is from genome assembly GCA_944393315.1 of uncultured Clostridia bacterium. Classification (GTDB taxonomy): domain Bacteria; phylum Bacillota; class Clostridia; order TANB77; family CAG-508; genus CAG-269. The sequence goes on along the minus strand of CALXZT010000021.1, from coordinate 18,744 downwards.
GGACTAAAAGCTATAGTTAAAAATATACCAGAAAATAAACAACCCAGTGTAGTATATAGAATGCTAGAATATTACAAACCAGACATATTAGTAATAACAGGACATGATGGAATGATTAAACTACAAACAGGATACAATGACTTATACAACTATAGGAATTCAAAACATTTTATAGAAACCATAAAAGAAGCAAGAAGATATGATGAGAAAAATAAAAAAGATTTAGTGATATTTGCTGGTGCATGTCAAAGTTATTTTGAAGCATTAATATCTGCTGGGGCGAATTTTGCATCTTCTCCAGCAAGAATATTAATAGAATTTTTAGATCCATTAATCGTTGCAAAAAATGTAGCAATAACTGACACTTATAAATACATCACAATAGATGATATTGCAGATGAACTAAGGGACGGAAAAAAGGGAATAGGAGGATTAGGAGCATATGGAAAAAAGAGCATAATATTCATTTAAAATCAATATGACAGAAAATTGTAACACAATTGTAACATAAATGTAACAAAACCGAAAATGATTAGCAAAAGCCTTGTGCTGCAAGAAAAACAGAGATTCGACTTCTTACGACAGCAGTTGACACTTCACGAGTTTGATGATATACTTTGCTCATATTAAGCGAAGTAGGTGATCAAATGATTTGCAAATCAGATATATTAAGTTTAAAAACTAACATTTTTGAAAAAGTAGGTCAAAAGATAATAGTAAAAGGTTCGCTTGGAAGAAGTAAAGCCTTTGAAAAAGAAGCCACAATAGAAAAAGCATATTCAAATATTTTCGTAGTAAAATATGATGAGAATGATAGAAATGTAACTTATAGTTACACAGATGTATTAACAAGAACCGTAGAACTAGACGTATTTAATGGAGATGGCTATAGTCCATTAATTCCACCTATAACAGAGGAAAAAAGAAGAAAAAGGAATCTATAAAATAAATGAGGAGTTTAAAAATGAAACTCCTCATTTTATGGTGTGAGAGGACAGTGAATAAAATAATTATTCACTTCCTACTCGATTATAAGTTTTAAAAAATATATTTTACAAATCAAATTGAAATATTGGAAAGATTAGTATAAATAAAAAAGTATAAACAGCGGCAAAAATGCCATGTAGAATTTTACCAATAACATAAGGCTTAATTGACAAATCTGTTTTAGACACAATACTCCAAACTTGAAGTAAGACAGAAATGCCACCACATCCTAGCAAAAAAGCTGTAAGAATTATATTAATAGAAATCTTTTTTAATGAAATAGAAGAAATTGCAAAAATTCCATTAGTAATTTCAACTATTCCTAAAATAAAACTTTCTGCAATATTAGATGGAATATTTAAAAGTTCGAGTGCAGGTTTAAAGAAAATAATAAAATTGCTATGTTTCAGAATAGAGATAATAATTGAAAATATTACAATAAATCCACCAATATTCAAAATAGTAGAGATAGAATTAGTAATACTTTTACTTATAACCTCGCCAAGATTAGACAATCTAACTCTATTACTCGGAACAGTTACATTGATGCTATTACTAGCAAAGGAAGTTGAAAAAGAAGCTGTTTTCCAAAATCTAAAGCAAATTCCAACAGATATACAAGCTAAAATATGAGTAATTAATAAAAGAAAACCAATATAGGAAGAACCAAACATTTTAATTCCCACAGTTCCTATTATAAACAAAGGTCCGGAGTTATTAGTAAAAGCTAATAATCTTTCACACTCATCTTTAGAACAAATATTAGATTCCCTGAAGTTACAAGCAATTTTAGCACCAACAGGGTAACCACTAATAATTCCCATAAGAAAAGCAAAAGATCCTTCTCCACGAACATTAAACAATGGTTTCATTAATTTATTAAGAAATCGGCCAAGAATACGAACAATATTAGTATAAGACAAAAGTTCAGTAGCAACAAAGAATGGAAACAAAGAAGGAATAACAGAAGTTGCCCATAAGGTAAGACCATTTTGAGCTGCAGATAAATTGCTAGAGGAAAACAAAACAAGAGAAATAGCAAATAAAACAAATAAAATAGGAAGAATCATATTTATTAATCTAAAAACTCTTATCATGCACATAGCACCTCTAAAAATAAATATATGCGATGAAAAACATAAAATTACTTAGATGAATTTTAACATAGCAAGAAATACAAAAAAAAGAGCATTAAACAGCTCTTTTAACTTTACCATTTTTTAAACATTTAGCACATACATGGATAGTTTTTGTTTGACCATTTATCTCAGCTTTAACTGTTCTTAAATTTGGTTTCCAAGTACGTGGAGTTCTTTTACTTATATGAGAACGAGTAATACTTAATTTATTTCCATGAATAGCTTCTTTTTGACATATTTCACATTTTGCCACTTAAAATGCACCTCCTGAATTGTAAAAATAAATTTGACTAACAACTAGTTTAACACAAATATGAAAAAAAAACAAGTATTTTTAAAATTTTCTTGCAATATATGAAAAATATGGTATAATGTAAAGGCTAAAAACATTAAAAAATAGAGAATTAATAATGTTTTAAATCAAACAACATAGAGAAAAATGAAAGGATGAAAGAAATGAATTGTAAATTAGAGAAAACAGAGAATGCAAATGAAATAAAATTAGAAATCACAGTAGAGGCAGTAAAATTTGAAGATGCCATGAAAAAAGTATATTTTAAAAATGCAAAATACATAAATATTCCAGGTTTCAGAAAAGGAAAAGCACCAATGAATGTTGTAGAAAAATATTATGGCAAAGAAATATTTTACGAAGATGCATTCAATGAAATAGCAGGAGAAGCTTATGAGCAAGCACTAAAAGAAAACAAAATTGAGGCAGTAAGTAGACCAAATATAGATGTAGTTCAAATAGAAAAAGGAAAAGACCTAATATTCACAGCAGTAGTACAAACAAAGCCAGATGCTGAACTTGGAAAATATAAAGGTATAGAAATTCCAAAAATAGAGTATAATGTAACAGATGAAAGCATAAACAATGAATTAAAAAAAATGCAAGACAGAAATGCAAGACTAGTAACAGTTGAAGGAAAGCCAGTAGAACAAGGAAATACAACAATAATAGACTTTGAGGGGTTTGTAGACGGAAAAGCATTTGATGGTGGAAAAGCTGAGAACTATGAATTAGAAATAGGAAGTGGAGCATTTATACCAGGGTTTGAAGATCAAATAATAGGAATGAAAGCAGATGAAGAAAAAGACATTAAAGTAAAATTCCCAGAAGAATACTTCTCAACAGAATTAGCTGGAAAAGAAGCTACATTTAAAGTAAAAGTGCATGAAATAAAAGCAAAAGAATTACCAAAATTAGATGATGAATTTGCAAAAGATGTTAGTGAATTTGATACTTTAGCCGAATTAAAATCTAGCATAAAAGAAAAACAAGAAAAACAAAATGCTGACAAATCAAAATATGAAAAACAAGAAGCAGCAATAAAGGCAGTTTGTGACAATATGAAAGTAGAAATACCATCAGGAATGATAGAATTAGAAACAGAAAATATGTTAAATGATATTATTCAAAGACTTTCATACCAAGGAATGAAATTAGAACAATACTTGCAAATGATAGGAAAAACTGCTGAAGAAATGAAAAAAGAATATGAACCACAAGCAATAGAAGCAATAAAATCAAGGTTAGCTTTAGAAGCAATAATAAAAGCAGAAAAAATAGAAGCAACAGCTGAAGAAATAGATAGCAAAATTAAAGAAATGGCTGAAAATTATAACAAAAAAGAGGAAGAAATAAAAGAAAACGAAAATTTAAGAAAATACATAAAAGAAGGAATTGAAACAGAAAAAGCCATAGACTTTATAGTTTCAAATGCAAAAGAAAAAACTAAAAAATAAAAAGGAGGAAAATTATGTTACAAAATAGTTTAGTACCATATGTTATTGAACAAACAAGCAAAGGAGAAAGATCTTATGACATCTTTTCAAGATTATTAAAAGATAGAATCATATTTTTAGGAGAAGATGTTAATCCAACTACAGCAAGTTTAGTAATAGCACAAATGTTTTTCCTAGAATCAGAAGATCCAGATAAAGAAATTTACTTATATATAAACTCACCAGGTGGCTCAATTACAGATGGAATGGCAATAGTAGACACAATGAACTATATTAAATGTCCAGTATCTACAATGTGTGTAGGAATGGCGGCAAGTATGGGAGCAGTACTTTTAGCATCAGGAGAAAAAGGAAAAAGATTTGCAACACCAAATGCTGAAATACTAATTCATCAACCATTAATAGCAGGTGGAGGTCTTTCAGGACAAACAACAGAAATCAAAATACATGCAGACCACATGGTAAGAACAAGAGATAAATTAAACAAACTATTAAGTGATAGAACAGGGCAAAGTTTAGAAACAATTGAAAGAGATACAGAAAGAGATAACTACATGACAGCAGAACAAGCTTTATCCTACGGATTAATAGATGGAATAATGGATAAAAGAAAATAAACATTTATTAGGTGGGACAAAAAAATATGTCCCATCTTTTTATCTATTGCATAGATTTAGTATCTATATAAATGTAAAAATTATTAATAATTTACTAATAAAAATCATAGATTGATAGAACTTTAAAAGTTTGAAAGGAGAAAACATGCCAAGAAGTGATATACCAAAAAGTGTAAAATGTTCTTTTTGCGGAAAAGCACAAGAAAATGTTAAAAGATTAGTAGCAGGACCAGGAGTATATATATGTGATGAATGTGTTGAGTTATGTAATTCAATCATAGAAAATGAAATCATAGAGGAGGAAGAAAGCTATACACTAAGTGAATTAGATAATATACCAAATCCAAAAGAGATAAAAAAGATTTTAGACAGTTATGTAATTGGGCAAGAAGAAGCAAAAAGAACGTTAGCTGTAGCAGTATATAATCATTATAAGAGAATTGCCAACAATGGTGAAAAAGATGAAGAAGTAGAGATTCAAAAAAGTAATGTATTATTATTAGGACCAACAGGATGTGGAAAAACCTTACTTGCAAGTACCTTAGCAAAAATATTAAAAGTACCATTTGCAATAGCAGATGCAACAACACTAACAGAAGCAGGATATGTTGGAGAAGATGTAGAAAATATTTTATTAAAATTAATCCAAGCAGCAGATGGAGACATAGAAAAGGCAGAAAAAGGAATTGTATATATAGATGAAATAGATAAGATAACGAGAAAATCTGAAAATCCATCAATTACAAGAGATGTAAGTGGAGAGGGAGTACAACAAGCCTTACTAAAAATAATTGAAGGAACAGTAGCATCAGTACCACCACAAGGTGGAAGAAAACATCCACATCAAGAATTACTTCAAATTAATACAGAAAATATATTATTTATATGTGGAGGAGCATTTGAAGGTTTAGAAAAAATAATTAAAGAAAGAACTGGAAAAAATGCAATAGGATTTGGGACAAAAATTCAAAGTGAGAAAGAAATTAATAAATACGAAATATTTAAAGAATTATTGCCACAGGATTTATTAAGATTTGGTTTGATACCAGAATTTATTGGTAGACTACCTATAATAGCAACCTTGAAAGATTTAGACAGAGAAGCATTGGTTAAAATACTAATAGAACCTAAAAATTCATTAGTAAAACAATATAAAAAATTATTTGAATATGACAATGTTGAATTAGAATTTGAGCAAGATGCACTTGAAGCAATAGTAGATAAAGCTATTGAAAGAAAAACAGGAGCAAGAGGATTACGCTCAATAATAGAAGAAATAATGAGAGATATTATGTTTGAAATTCCATCAAACTCTAAAATTGAAAAATGTATAATAACAAAACAAACAGTATTAGAGAAAGAAGAACCAAAACTAGTAATCAATGAGTTTAGAGAAAATGACACAAATAACCAAGAATTAGTAAGATCAAAAAGAAGAAAGACAGCAGGAGAAAAAAATAAAACTGCTTAATAACTAAAAAATCCAAAAATAATTATTACTTTGAAAAAACAAAGTTAGAATGGGGGAAAAATGAACAGAAACCAAGAAAACAACGAAAAGCAAGAACAAGAAACAAATGCAGAGCAAGAGAAAATATTAGAGTCTAAAGAGGAAGAAATAAAAAAAGATCCTCAAGATGAGGAAGTAATTCAAAATACCCAAGAAAAAGAAGCAATTAAAGAACCTAAAAAGAAAAAAGGAAGTTATATTACAGGAACTATAGGTGCAATACTAGGAGGCTTAGTTGCATCAATCCCATGGATATTAACATATTCTTTTGCTAATATGATAATTGCTGCATTAGCTATACTTATAGCAGGAGGAGCTTATTTAGGATACAAGATTTTTAAAGGAAGAATAGGAAAAGGATTTCCAGTAATACTTACAATAGTTTCACTTCTTATTGTTACAATAGTTACAACTGTTATATGTCCACTAATTTTAATAGCTAAATCAGGATATAATGTAACATTTTATAATTTGGAAAGCTTATATGTGTCAGAAAATAGAGCAAATGTGGGTAGGGCAATAATTCAAGATTTAATAATATCTTTAATTTTTACAATTATAGGAATTGCAGCGATAGTACGTTCTATATGGATACAAATAAAAAATGGTGCTACGAGTGAAAATTTAAAATTTAGTAGCCAAACGACAGATAATACTGAAAATAAAGAATTAATAAAACCAGAAAAAAGAAGAAAAAAAGTTTTAACAATAATTATAGTACTATTAATAATAGCAGTATGTGTAGTAGCAGGATGTATAGTTTTATCAAATAAAAATAAAGAATATACAGTAACAGGCACTAATCTAAAATTAAATATAGATGAAACTCAAAAATTATATGGAACAAAAGAAGAAATAAGTGAGGAAATAGGAGAAGCTACAGCACAATATTACGACTTTATCATAGAAGAAATAGAAGAAAAATATGAGATATCTGGTCAAATAATTAAAAAGTCAGAGTATGGAGATACTGACATTAACACAATTGTACAAGAAGACAGAAACAACTTTGCTGAATATTTTGGAGAAGAAGAAACAAGTGCTGTTGAAGAAAAAGAACTAGATGGAAAAACTTTCAGATTCTATTCTTATAATTATATATCAAATACAGATAAAGAATGTAGAACAAATGTATATTTATATGAAGAAGAAGAAAATTATCTATGGATAGAAGTACGTTCCCTTAGAGAAATAGAAACAACTGAAATTGATCAAGTGATAGAAAATTTATTCAAATAAAACAATAAAATTTTAGATAATGACAAATATAAAAGATAGTTTTAACCAAAAACCATCTTTTATATTTGTTTTATATTAAAAACAAGTAATCCTAAAAATAAATAAGCATATCTAAAAAAGCTTTTTGAATAGATTTTTAATTTTATAGTTTTCCAGGCTTCTTGTGTAGCACAATATTTATCAACAAAAGTTAAAATAAAGCCCTCGATAGAATTAGGAAAAGCCAAAGTAACAGGCCACATATGCCTAATAATAATATCTTTTTCCTTTTGACTTAATTCAAAAAGCTTACAAGCATTTTCGCAAGCAGTTTTTCCATGATGAAAAGCATGAAAACGAGGATGTGAATTCCTATCTCTCCAATCATATAAAAATAAATCATGAAGCATAGCGGCACGAGTTACAGATTTATAATCTAAATGAAATTTTTTACAAATCAAGTAGCAATAATAAGCTACAAAGTAACAATGGTCAAAGCAAGAAATATCAAAATGCTGTCTAAAATTTTTCATGTTTTGAACTGTATCATTTGTAATTAATTCATTTATAATATTTTCAAATTCATTATTATTGTATATCAACATTTGCCTTTTCATTAAAAGACCTCACTTAAATCATATATATTACATCTTCATTATAGCATAAGTAAAGAAAAAAACAATATTTTAAATTCGAAATATATGGTAATTTTGTTGATTATTACAATTTTCAATTTAGGTAAAAGAAAAATATATACATAAAATATATCATAGAAATAGCTTACATAAAAAGTAGCAAAAAATGTAACAAAAATGTAATAAAACTGATAAGCTTAGAGCGGAGCAAATTTAAAATTTAAAAAAGAAAAGTTGTTGCTTTTGCAACAACTTTTTAACTTTTTTAATGTATAATAGGGGTACAAATAAAGGAGGAGTAAAAATGAAAATCGTAAAAAGAGATGGAACAATAGTTGCCTATAATCCAGACAAAATTAAAATTGCAATAGGAAAAGCAAATAATGAAGTAAAGGGAAAAGAAAAAGCTTCAAAAGAGCAAATCGAAGAAATTATCAAATATATTGAAGAACTAAATAAAAAAAGAATTTTAGTAGAAGATATACAAGATATAATTGAAGAAAAATTAATGGAATTTGATAAATATCAATTAGCAAAAAAATATATTACATATAGATATACAAGGGAATTGGTTAGAAAAGCAAACACAACAGATCAATCTATAAAAGAATTAATAGAAGGTGAAAATGAATACTGGAACAGTGAGAATTCTAACAAAAATGCCACAGTAGTAACAACACAAAGGGATTACTTAGCTGGAATAACTAGTACAGATATTACAAGAAGATTCTTATTACCAGAAGATATAGTAAAAGCACATGATGAAGGAATTATACATTTTCATGATGCAGACTATTTTGCACAAAATGCTCTACATAATTGTGAATTGATTAATTTAGATGATATGCTACAAAATGGCACTGTTATAAATGGAGTAATGATAGAAAAGCCACATAGATTTATAACAGCCGCAACAATAGCAACACAAATTATTCTAGCTGTCACATCATCAAGCTATGGAGGAGCAACAGTATCACTTTCACACTTAGCACCATTCGTAAGATATAGTTATGAAAAATATTACAAAAAATATAAAAATAGAAATCTAAATAAAGAAGATTGCGAAAAATTTGCTATGGAAGACACAAAAAAAGAAATCGAAGATGGAGTGCAAACCTTTAATTATCAAGTAAATTCTATGACAAACACAAATGGACAAGCCCCATTTTTATCTGTTAACATGTATTTAGGAGAAACAGAAGAATACAAAGATGAATTAGCAATGATAATTGAGGAATTTTTAAAACAAAGATTACTAGGATTTAAAAATGAAAAAGGTGTATATATAACTCCTGCTTTTCCAAAACTTTTATATATACTTGAAGAAGATAATATTCATGAAAATAGCAAATATTGGTATTTAACAAAACTAGCTGCTGAATGCACAGCAAAGAGAATGGTTCCAGACTATATCTCAGAAAAAATGATGTTAGAATTAAAGAAAAACGAGTATGGGGTTGGAGAATGTTATCCATGTATGGGATGTAGATCTTTCTTAACACCTGATAGATCAATCAGCCTTGGAAATATAGCTAAAGCTAAAAATTATGTACAAGGAAAAGGAAAATATTATGGAAGATTTAATCAAGGAGTTGTAACTATAAATTTACCTGATGTAGCTCTTTCTTCACATAGAGATATGGAAAAATTTTGGAAAATATTTGATGAAAGGCTAGAATTATGTCATAAGGCATTAAAATTAAGGCATGAAAGATTAAGTAATGTAACAAGTGATGTTGCTCCTATATTATGGCAACATGGTGCATTAGCAAGATTAGAAAAAGGAGAATCAATACATGAATTATTACATCATGGATATTCGACAATTTCACTTGGATATGCTGGACTATATGAATGCGTAAAATATATGACAGGTCATTCTCATACAGATAATGGAGAAGGTAAAGAATTTGGATTACAAGTAATGCAACATTTAAATGATGCAGCTAAAAAATGGAAAGAAGAAGAAGACATTGATTATTCTGTTTATGGAACACCAATAGAAGCTACAACTTATAAATTTGCTAAATGCTTACAAGAAAGATTTGGCGTAATAGAAGGAATAACAGATAGAGGATATATTACTAATTCATACCATATTCCAGTATTTGAAGAAATAGATGCATTCTCTAAATTAAAATTAGAAAGCGAATTCCAAAAACTAAGTCCTGGAGGAGCAATCTCATATATAGAAACGCCAAATTTACAAAATAACTTAGAGGCAGTAATAGAAGTAATAAAATTTATATATGACAACATAATGTATGCAGAACTTAATACTAAATCAGATTATTGTCAAAAATGTGGATATACAGGAGAAATCTTAATAGATGATAACTTAGAATGGTATTGTCCAAATTGTGGAAATAGAGATCATAATTTATTAAATGTTGCAAGACGTACATGTGGTTATATAGGTAGCAATTTTTGGAATAAGGGAAGAACACAAGAGATAAAAGAAAGAGTACTTCATATAGATAACAAAGATGATGAATAATATTACTTGTAAAAAGAAAAAAGCGGAAGGAGGATATGCTAAATAATAGCATAGACAGACACATGAGATACAACAAAATAAGAAAAATGGATATTGCAGATGGACCAGGAGTAAGAGTATCGATTTTTATGCAAGGTTGCACCTTTAATTGTAAAAATTGTTTTAACAGTGAAACACATGACTTTAATGGAGGAAAAGAATTTACAGATGAAACCATAAACAGAGTATTAGAATTATGTGACAATGAGTATATTGAAGGACTCTCAATATTAGGTGGGGAACCAATGCATCCTAACAATATCGAGGGAACAACTAAACTTGTAAAGGCATTTAAAGAAAAATTTCCTAAAAAAAATGTATGGGCATGGACAGGTTTTTTATTTGACAAAGATTTAAAAGGAAAGGAAGTATTAAAATATATAGATACTTTGATTGATGGACAATATATAGATGAATTAAAAGATCCAACACTAAAGTGGAAAGGATCATCAAATCAACGAGTAATTGATGTACAAAAGAGCTTACTAAATAATTCAGTAGTTTTAATAAATGATTAAATTTAATAAAAAACAAAAATTAAAATTTTTTATTAAAATAAATAAGCCACCATTTCTAACAAAGAAGTGGTGGCTATAATAATCAAAATTTCATTATATTAATGTAGCTCCCAAGACTAAAATACCTAAATTATCATTATAAATTTTATCAAACTGCGAAATTGGAAGAGGATTTTCGCCAAATCCAACCTCAACCGTATAACCAGGCCTATTATAGGTTTGTATAAACCAATCTTTATAGCCAGCAAAGCTAGAATTATAAGGTGTTTCTTCTAGAGAATATCCACTGGCTTGTGAAAAAGCTTCTCCAATACGTCTTGAATTTGGAGGGTTATAATTTTGAAATTGCCAGTAAATTACTTCACCTTGAGAATGATAAGCAAGTATCAGCCTAAAATTATGAGCAAGTGTAAAATTATAAATAGAAATAGCTTCAGGTTCTGTTAAAGGACCAAAACCGACAAAATCACGAGGGGCAGGAGCTGTAAAACCTTGCGCAAATTTTATCTCACGAGCTTGTTCCCAACCAGCAGGAAACTGTAAGTTTAAATCCACACCTGTGGGTTTGATTAACTTCCATATATGAAAATTATAATAATAAAATATAAAAATATTTACAGAAGAAAGGTGTCTTTTATTAAAAATTATTAAAACAGCTTCGTTTTTAGTATTGGAAATGAGCTTATATATCAAGAAGCGGTTAAAAAGTACTATTTCCAAATACACTTTTTTAAGTGTCATAACAAAGTATTTAATCGAATATTCTATATTAGACTAAATTAAGTAAAAATAGAAAGGATTAAAAAATGAAAGTATTATTTCTTGGGGGAGATAAACGTTATCTTCCAATAATATCAGAATTAAGTAAAACTAATGAAATTGATTTAGTTGGATATAATTCAGTTAATACAATAGGAAATAAAGTTAGCGAAAACTTAATTGACTTTTCAAAATATAATATAATTATATTGCCCATGAGTGGAATAAATAAAAACATGATAGTAAAATCTCTAGATGGAGATATTAAAATTAGTAAAGAAAAATTAAATAATATATCTGAGAATTGCATGATATTTACTGGATTAATTACAAAACCAATACAAGAAATTAATTCAATAAACATAATAAGTTTTTTAAAAGATAAAAAAATAAAAGATTTTAATAATGAAATTACAGTAGAAGGAATTATTGAAGACATAAAAGAAAGAAAAAAACAAAAGATTTGTCTACTTGGATATGGAAACATTGGACAAAAAATTTATTACATACTAAAAAAAGAAAATATAGGCATAGTTGTTGGAGAAATTGAAAAATCAAAGATGAAATCAGTACAAAAATGGTTTGACACAAATGATACTATAGAATTCATAAGACAAGTGAAAAGTTCTGATATTATAATTAATACAGTGCCGGAAAATATTTTAAAAGAGACCATTGCAAAAAACATTTTAGAAAGTACATATATTTTAGATGTTGCATCCTATCCACATGGAGTTGATAAAAAACTTGTAGATAAATATAATTTGAATTATAAACTTTATCTAGGAATTCCAGGAAAATATAAACCAGAAAAATCTGGTAATATACTCATAAGAAAAATAAAAGAAATAATAGAAAGTCAAATTTAAAAAGGTTTTGCAATAACCTTATAATTAAAAGAAAGAATATAAAATTATAAAACTTCTAATTTTATATTCTTTTAATTTTTTTACTTGACAATAGTCAAAAATCAGACTATAATATCTTTCGCTTATTGCTTATTATTAAATAAAAGGAGGTAAGGTATGAAAAATGATAGTGATATTACTATACTTATCCAAGAATTTGATCAATTACTAAAAAAAATGGATAGTATATATTGTAGATTAGCAAAAAGTAGTGGATTATCAGATACTGCGTTTTGGATTTTATATACTGTAAAAAATAAAAAAGAAACATATAAACAAAAAGATTTATGTGTTATATGGTCATATAGTAAACAAACAATCAATTCAGCTTTAAAAAAGTTAGAAGAAAAAAATATAATACAATTAGAATTCATACCTGAAAATAAAAAAGACAAAAAAATTTTATTAACAGAATATGGAGAAAAAATTGCAAAAGAATTTATAGAACCTATAAATGAAATAGAAAAGGAATCTTTAAGTAAAATTAAAGAAAAAAGTAAATTAATAAATCTATTTAAAACATATATTGAAGAAATGGACAAAGAAACCAATCAATTCATAAAAAAAAGGAGACCAAGAAAATATGAAAATAATTATTAAATTTATAAAACCTTATAAACTATTATGTTTTTTTACTATTTTATTTATCATATTTGATATTCTAGGAACACTATATATTCCAACAATAACAGCAAATATGATAAATTCTGGTGTTGGAAATAAAGATATAAATTACATTATTCAAGAAGGAATATTAATGTTAGTTGCAACAATCATATCAAGCTTAGGAGCATTAGTAGGAAGTTATTTATGTTCAAGATTAGCTTCGAATATAGGAAGAGATATGAGAGATGCACTATACAAAAAATCATTAAAGTTTTCTCATTTTGATTTTAAACAATTTGGAACAGGAAGTATGATTACAAGAACATTAAATGATGTAAATGTTATTCAACAAACAGCAGTGTCATTTATTCAAATGGTAATACCAGTACCAATTATGTGTGTTTCAGGAATAGTTATGGCATTTAGCATAGATAAATTTATGGGATTCTTATTGCTAGGAATAACTATAATAATTATTATATCAGCAGTGTTTATTACAAAAAAAGCATCAATTATATTTGAAAGACTTCAACGATTTCTTGATAAAATGAATGTAGTATTAAGAGAAAACATTACAGGAGTGAGAGTAATAAGAGCTTTTAATAAAGAGAATCATGAAAAAAACAGATTAAAAGATTCATTTCAAAAATATGCAGAATCTGCAATAAAAGCTAATAGATTATATGCAGGATTAGATAGCTTAGCATTTTTTACTATAAATATATGTATAGTTGCAATTTTATATATTGGTGGAAACCGTGTAGGTGCTGGAGCTATGGAAATAGGAGATATTACTGCTGTAACAGAATATGCTATATTAATTTTATTTTATTTAATAATGGCTCAAATGGTACTTATTTTAATGCCAAGGGCAAGTATTTGTTTGAAAAGAATAAAAGAAGTTTTAGATACAGAACCAGAAATACATGATGGAAATAAAAAAATGGCAGCTTCAAATAAAGATAATAAAGATGTTATATGTTTTAAAAATATGACATTTAGATTTGCTGATGCAGATGAAGATACATTATACAATTTGAAATTTACTTGTAAAAGAGGCCAAACCACAGCAATTATAGGTAGTACAGGTAGTGGAAAATCAACAATAGCAAAATTAATAATGAGATTTCATGATACTACAAAAGGTTCTATCTTGTTAAATGGTCAAGACTTAAAAAGTTTATCACAAAAAGAAATTAGAGAGCATATATCTTATATACCACAAACAGCTTGGTTATTTTCAGGAACAATAGCAGATAATTTAAGATATGGAAATGAAGATGCAACAGAAGGGGAAATGTATCACGTTCTAGAAGTAGCACAAGCAGGATTTGTAGAAGAACTAGAAGACGGTTTACAAACAAGAGTAGCACAAGGAGGAACGAACTTTTCAGGAGGACAAAAGCAAAGATTAGCTATTGCAAGAGCATTAATCAAAAAAGCTGATATGTATATATTTGATGATAGTTTTTCCGCTCTAGATTTTAAAACTGATAGCAATTTGAGAAAGGCATTAAATAAAGAAATAAAAGATTCTGCAATACTTATTATAGCCCAAAGAATTAATACAATATTAAATGCAGATCAAATTATTGTATTAAATGATGGAAAAGTAGTTGGAATAGGAAAACATGATGAACTTATGAAAAATTGCACTGTTTATCAAGAAATTGCAAAATCTCAAATGAAAGGAGATATAGATAATGCCAAAACAGAAAAATAATTTCGAAAAAATAGACGATACAAAAAATTTAAAAAAAATACTGAAAAACAAAAAACAAAAGAATTATAATAAAGATGAGGAGATAGAAAAACCAAAAAATGCTAGACATACATTAAAAAGACTAGTATTATCTATTAAAGATGAATATAGAAGACTATTAATTGTAATAATTTCAATAATATTTTATACTGCACTTACAATAATTGCACCACTTTATAGTGCTAAAATAATAGATATATTATGGAGTTCAATTAATACTGCAATTCAAAATGGAACTACATTTTCTATTACCTGGGAGCAAGGAGGAATAGATATTTGTATTTTGCTTGAAATATATTTAGTTACTACGATTTTATATATTTTACAAAAATTCATGATGACAAGTTTTTCAGAAAGATTAAGTCTAAAATTTCGTAAACAAATAAGTAATAAACTAAATGTACTACCATTGTCTTACTTTGATAAGCATAAACCAGGAGAAATATTAAGTAAAGCAACAAATGACTTAGATAAAATGTCAGAGACTATACAAACAGGATTATTAACATTATTTACATCTATTGGTACAGTCATAGGATCTATTATAATGATGATGTATTTTAATATAATGTTTTCTATAATATTTATATTATTTATGATAGTTTCTATGGCTTTAACAAGAGTTTTTACTAATAAAACATTAAAATCTGCTGCTAATAGACAACAAAAAGTAGAAAATTTAACCGCACAAGTAGAAGAAGCATATAGTGGAAGAATTATTATTAAATCTTTTAACCAAGAGGAAAAAAGTATAAAAGAAATGAGTGAAATCACAAATGAAGTAGCAAAAGCAACAAGAAACGCAGATTTCATTATATATGCAATAAATCCTGCAATCAGATTTATCAACAGATTAGGGCAAGTAGTAATTGCTATATTAGCGGGAAAAGCATTAATTGAGGGAAGATTAACAGTAGGCGGTTTTCAAGCATTTTTTATATACATGAATCAGGCAGCAGAACCGTTAACTGAAGCATCTTACATGATAAATTCGTTGCAATCAGCACTAGCATCTGTTGAAAGAATTTATGAAATGTTAGATGAGGAAGAAATAACACCAGAACCAGAACAACCAGAAGTAGTAGAAAATGCAAAGGGAAATGTAGAATTTAGCCATATTCGTTTTGGATATTCACCAGATAAAATGTTAATGGAAGATATCAGTTTTAAGGTAAAACAAGGACAAAAAGTTGCTATTGTTGGAAATACAGGAGCTGGGAAGACAACACTTATAAACTTACTTATGAGATTTTACGATATAAATGGTGGAGAAATTTTACTTGATGGAAAGGATACAAAAAAGTTAACAAGAGCAAATTTAAGAAGTAATTTTGGAATGGTTCTGCAAGATACGTGGCTTTTTGAAGGAACAGTTGCAGAAAATATTGCTTATGGAAAACCAGACGCGACAAGAAAAGAAATAATTGAAGCAGCCAAAATGGCTAGAGTAGATTTCTTTATTAGAACTATGCCAAAAGGTTATGATACAGTGTTATCAGATGATACAGAAGGAATTTCAGTAGGGCAGAGACAATTATTAACAATTGCTCGTGTAATGCTTTGCAATCCTAGTGTACTCATATTAGATGAAGCAACATCAAGTGTTGATACAAGAACAGAAATAGAAATTGGAAAAGCAATGCAAGCACTAATGTCTAATAGAACAAGTTTCGTTATAGCTCATAGATTATCTACAATAGTAGATGCAGACTTAATTCTTGTTATGAAAAACGGAACAATAATAGAACAAGGCAATCATAGAGAATTATTAGATAAAAATGGTGCTTATGCAGAACTCTATAATAGCCAATTTGCATAAACTTTGTATTAGTTGTTTTAAATTTGAAGTATGAAATTTATTCTTTAGTAAAAAATATAAATATATAATTATTCAAAGGAGGAAAAAATTTGAAATTTGAACTAGTACTAATAGTTATAGGCTTTATTTTCCTTATAAAAGGAGCTGACTTATTAGTAATGGCAGCAACTAGTATAGCAAAAAAATTTGGTTTATCAGAAATGCTAATAGGATTAACTATTGTTGCAGTAGGAACTTCTTTACCAGAAATATTTATTACAATTACTTCTTCAATAGATGGACATTCTGATTTAATTATTGGAAATGCTATTGGAAGTTGTATTTGTAATTTCTTATTAGTTATAGGAATTGCAAGTTTAATAAAACCAGTAAAATTTGATAAAAGAATAATAAACAGACATCTTCCAATTGAGATAGCGGCTATGATTCTGCTTATTATTTTGGGAAACACAAATGAACTAGGTGACTATCACATAATTACTAGATGGCAAGGAGTTATACTACTTTTATGTACAGCAGCATATGTTTTTTATACAATATACGAAGAAAAAACAATAAAAAACGAAAAAATAGATGAAGAAATTGTAAAAGATGTAGAATCTAAAGAAAGAAAATCTATTGTAACAATTGTTATTTACATGATACTAGGTATATTAGGATTAAAATATGGCTCTGATTTTGTTGTAGACAATTGTATACACATTGCAGAAATGCTAGGATTATCTGAAAAATTTATAGGAATGACTATAGTGGCAGTAGGAACGGCTTTGCCTGAAATTATAACAGGAATAATATCTGCAAAGAAAAATGAAACTGATTTGCTTTTAGGAAACATATCAGGGTCTAATATCTTAAATTTGTGTTTATTAATAGGATTAGGATCTGTAATAAATCCTTTAGCATTTATTTCAGATTTTAATATTAGCCTTATAATTTTAATAGCAGTAACTATACTTTTACAATGGATTGCAACTAAGAACGAAAAAAGTGAATTAAATAGAGGGACAGGAATTTTTCTAATCATAATTTATATAGTTTATATAATATTACAGATATAGTAACAATTAAATGTTAATATTGTAAGTAATAATGAGAATTAGAATAATAAATAATATGAAAACATTATTGTGTGTGTTTTCATTACAAAAGAAAATTACAAATAGTGAAATGCTATGTGGTCGATATTATTCTTTACATTAAAATGGAGATTGTTTGCTTTTATATGGATTTATTAAATTAATAAAATACAGTAATATTTAGAATAAAAATTAAACTATAAAATTATATTGACAAAATACGAACGATTGTTTATAATGCTTTTGAAGATGATGAAAATGATATATAATTATTTTTACAACAAATTTATCATATAATTCTTAAATTACCCAAGAAAACTGATTTACAAAAAGAAGTAAGAAACTTAATATATTTATTTTTCTTATTTCTTTTAAAATTCACAACAATTTCATTATGTAAATTAATCATTAATTGTTGAAAAATTTTACAAAATATGGTATAAAATAAACAGTTACCTCATTTCAAAAATTTATTTCAGAATTATTTTTATTCTAAATTTATTTTTATGATTCTATTCTTTCTAATTGATATTAGAATCGAAAAAATTCCAGTATTATAATATTATAATGTACCATACTTTGAAGATTCAGATATAACTACAGAAAATTTTGAAATTGATTATAGAACAGGAGGAGCTAAATTATTAGAATAGATAAGGAGGAGTAATTTGAATCTAGACTTAAATAGAATAACAGAAAAATTAGAACAAAATGATTTTATAAAAAATTTTATGAAAGAATTAAGTGAAGTATTAGAAAACTTTAATAAAAAAAATGAGTTAAAAGGTGAAAAAATGGATGATATAAAACTAACTCAAAAAGAAGATTTGGAATTTTACAGAAAAAAATGGGATTTTTTAGAAAACTATTTTAATAAAGAATTATCAGACTTAAGTAAAGGTGAA
>CALXZT010000020.1 GCA_944393315.1 uncultured Clostridia bacterium | reverse complement strand
ATTATCGCTTCTGCTATTGGATGTTCCGAAGATTTTTCTAAACTCGCTGCTATTTTTATTAAGTGCTTTTCATTTAGATTATTTGTTAAAATATCTGTAACTTTTGGCCTTCCTTCTGTTATAGTTCCTGTTTTATCTAATACAACAGTATTTACTAAATGCAATGTTTCTAAGCTTTCAGCAGATTTTATTAATATTCCATTTTGTGCACCTTTGCCAGTTCCCACCATAATTGCTACAGGGGTTGCTAACCCTAATGCACATGGACATGAAATTACTAACACAGAAATTCCTATACTAAGTGAAAATTCAAAACTTTGCCCTTGCAATATCCAAAATACTGTTGCTAAAATTGCTATTGATATTACTACTGGTACGAATATTCCACTTACTTTGTCTGCCAATCTTGCAATTGGAGCTTTTGAATTTCCTGCTTCTTCTACTAGTTTTATAATTTGTGCAAGTGTCGTATCTTCTCCTACTTTTATTGCTTTTATTTTTAAATATCCATTTTTATTTATTGTTCCTGATACTACATTATCTCCAATATTTTTTTCTACTGGTATGCTTTCTCCAGTTATGCTTGATTGGTCAATATAGGAATTTCCTTCTATAACCACTCCATCTACTGGTATATTTGTGCCAGGTTTTATTACTATAATATCTCCTTGTACAATTTCTTCTGTATTTATTTCAATCTCTTTATTTTCTCTAATTACTATTGATGTTTTAGGTGCTAAATTAATTAATTTACTAATTGCATCTTTCGTTTTTCCTTTTGATTTTGTCTCTAAATATTTGCCAATTGTAATTAGAGTTAAAATTGTTCCTGCTGATTCAAAATATAAATCCATAGAATATTTGTGTACTAATTCACTATTTCCATGGCCTAAGCCAAAACCTATCATATATATTGCATAAATTCCATATAAAATAGCTGCAAAACTCCCTATAGCAATTAATGAATCCATATTAGGATTTCTTTTAAATAATCTTTTAAATCCCACAATAAAATAATTTCGATTTACATACACAATTGGTAATAATAACAAAAATTGAGTAAATCCAAATGTTATTGCGTTTTCATTTCCTTCAAATAATTTGCTTATTATTTTTGGTATTGGCAATCCAATCCATTGATTTAACATATGATGCATTGCAATATACATAAGAGGAATTAGAAAAGTAATAGATATAATTAGTCTTTTTTTCATCGATTTTATTATATTATCTGTTTCTCTATTTTGTTCTTCTGTACTTTTATGCTTTTTTTCTAAATTTTTTACATTTGCTCCATATCCCGCTTCTGCCACAGCTTTAATAATTACATGATTATTTAACTTTTTTTCATCATATTCTACTACCATACTATTAGATAGTAAATTTACATTTACATTTTTTATTCCGTCTAATTTGCTGACTGCTTTTTCTACATGTGATGAACAACTACTACAAGTCATTCCTTTTATATCAAATTTGACTTTTTTCATATTTTAATTCTCCTATAATAATATTTAACTTTTTAATTTGTCACTTGTAAAACCATTGGCAAACTTCACATAAAACAGCGTGAGGACATTACTTCTTTTTTATTTAATTTTCCCTCCACCTAGTACAATATCATCAATATAAAATACAGCTGATTGTCCTGGTGTTATTGCTCTTTGAGGCTCATCAAATATTACTTTTATATCATTTTCTTCTTGAATAATTCTTGCTTTTGCAGATTTGGCTGAATATCTTGTTTTTACTTTTACTTCTAGCCAATCTTTTATTTCTTCTACAAGTAATAAATTAATGTCTCTTACTAAAATTTCTTTTTTGTAAAGTTCTTTTTCTTCTCCTACAATTACTTCATTTTTGGTTTTGTTAAATCCTAATACAAAAAGTGGTACTTTATATGAAATCCCAAGACCTTTACGCTGTCCTACTGTATAATTGTAAAGTCCTGTATGTTTTCCTAGTATTTCACCTTTTGAGTTTACTATATTCCCATTCATAGGTTTTATATCTGAATTTTTTTCTAAAAACTTTTTATAGTTTCCATCTGGTATAAAACATATATCTTCACTATCAGGTTTATTAGCAACTTTTAAATTATAATTTCTTGCAATTTCACGTATTTGATCTTTATTTTCAAAATTAGAAAGTGGAAACAAAATATGTTCTATTAATTCTTTTGGTATATTCCATAAAACATAGCTTTGATCTTTTTTTCCAGCATTTGATTTTTTTAGTACCCATCTACAATATTTTTTATTATATTCTGTTTTTGCATAATGACCTGTTGCTATGTAATTGCATCCAAGCTGTTTTGCCTTTTCCCACATAAAACCAAATTTCATATGTTTATTACATTCAATACATGGATTGGGTGTTTTACAATTTAAATAACATTCTATAAAATCTTGTATGATGTTTTTTCTAAATTCTTCTTTACAATTATATATATAATGTGGTATTCCAATAGAACTACATATATTTTTTACCTCTAAAATTGAGTTTGACTCTAAATTGTTATTTTCTGCATATAACTCTAAAGTTGCTCCTATTACTTCATAACCCTTTTCTTTTAGGAGCATAGCCGATACACTACTATCAACTCCTCCACTCATTCCTAATAATACTTTTTTATTTTCCATTTTTCTATCCTTTTTATTTTAAAAATCCATTAATTATTGCTTCTTCTGCTTCCTTTTCTGTTAATCCAAGTGTCATTAACTTTATTAGTTGTTCACCCGCAATTTTTCCAATTGCTGCTTCATGAATTAAATTTGCTTCTACATTATTTGCAATAATCTCTGGTATAGCAATTACTTTTGCATTATCTTTAATTATTGCATCACATTCTACATGTCCAAAACATTTTGTATTTCCTATTACTTTTGAACAAAATTCTTGTTTTGAATCTTCTGTTGCAACTGATCTTGATGTTACTTTAGTGCTTGAGTTTTCTCCATTTAGTTCAACTTCAAATTTCGTTTTAGCAAATTGAATTCCATGTGTCATTATTTTTTCTGTTACAATAAAACTTGCATTTTTATCTAATACTCCTTTTGTTGTTCTAATAGTTGAGTCTACTCCCTTTATTTGTACAGATTCCATCTCTAAAAGGGAATTTTCTTTTAAGTAAACTTCTGTTACAGGATTTAAAATTCTCTTTCCTGTACCTGATCCTTCTCCATAATGTTTTTCAATATATTTTACTTTTGCTCCTTTTTCTAAATAAAAACGGTGTATTCCATCATGTCTAGAGTCTTTATGATGGTCATTATGAATTCCACAACCAGCTATTATTGTAACTTTTGAATTTTCTCCTATATAAAAATCATTATATACTAAATCATTTATTCCACTTTCTGTAATAATTACTGGTATGTGTATGAATTCAAATTTTGTATTTGGTTTAACAAAAATATCTATTCCAGAAACCTCTTTTTTTGTTATAATTTCTATATTTCCAGTAGTTTTTCTTTCTATGCCTTGTCCATTTTTCCTAATATTATATGCTCCTTCAAATTTTCCGTCTTTTGTTTCTGTTATTTTTTTTAATAAGTTTATATCTATATTATTCATAATCATTTCACTCCTAATTTGCAACATAATGGTTTTTCTTTAACTTGTCCTAATACTTCTTCTTTGTTTCCCATTTTATCAATTTTCCCATGTTTTATTAAAATTACTTGATCTGCTATATTTAAAATTCTTTCTTGATGTGAAATAATTAAAGTTGTACCTTTTACTATTTTTCTCATATCTTCAAAAACTTTAATTAAATTTTGAAAACTCCACAAATCAATTCCAGCTTCTGGTTCATCAAAAATTGTTAATTTAGAATTTCTAACTGCAACACTTGCTATCTCTATTCTTTTAATTTCTCCTCCTGATAATGAACTATTAATTTCTCTATCTACATAATCCTTTGCACATAAACCAACTTTTGATAAAATATCACATGCTTTTGCTTTATTTATTTCTTTTTCAGATGATAATTTAAGTAAATCAAATACTGTAATTCCTTTAAATCTAGTTGGCTGTTGAAATGCAAATGCTATTCCTAACTTTGCTCTTTCATTAATTGGTAATTTGATAATATCTTTTCCTTCAAATAATATTTCCCCTGAATCTGGTTTTTCAATTCCCATAATAATTTTAGCTAAGGTCGATTTTCCAGAACCATTTGGTCCAGTGATAACAACAAATTTATCTGTATCTATTGTAAGATTTATATTATCTAATATTTTTTTATTTTCTCTTTCAAAACATATATTTTTTAATTCTAACATATTTTTTTCCTTTCTTTTGGCTTTATTTTCATATTTTTTACTAAATTTATTCCTTATTTATTTTCTTTCTGTTCTTCTTATGCAAGATCTACATTTTTCATTGTTTATGTCATAATTACAATCTAAATTATTTAGGTCTAAAACCTTATGTACATATTTTGCTAGTTTATTTATTGTGTCATCTGTTATAGCTAATTTTATCTTTTCTGCTTCTATTTGTGCTTTTTCTGCTTCTAAATTAAGTACATCTTTTAAGAATAAAAAAACAATATCATATGCTTCTAATATTTTTTTAGCTAGGTTTTCACCTTGTTTTGTCAACTTAATTTCTCCATATGATTCATATTCAAGCATTCCGTTATCTTTTAAATTACAAATTGCTTTACTCACACTTGGTTTAGTACAATTCATTTTGTTTGCTACATCTGTTACTCGTATTTTTCCATTTTGTTTTTGTAATATGTACATTGTTTTTAAATACTCTTCTAAAGCTTTTGATATCATTATCTTTCCTTTCTAGAAATAGAGACGTTTCTTATTTCAAATTTTTTGTTTACACATTTTCTTAATGTTAACTTCGGTTAACATTATAGTACTTTATAGATTGTTTGTCAAGGTTAACAATTCAATTTTTCATTTTTTTTGCAATGAAAAAAGCTAATATTTATTAGCTTCTTTTATATCTTTTTATTCACTTCTCAATGCTTCAACTGGATCTCTTCTACTTGCAAATCTAGAAGGTATTAATCCAGCAATAATTGTAAGTATCATACTTATTATTATTAAAATTGCTCCTGCCATAAATGGTACCATAGCCTTTACTGATACTCCTGTTAATGTATATATTATTAAATTAATTGGTATTGTTAATAATACTGTTATTCCTATTCCAAGTACTCCTGAAATTAACCCAACTATAAATGTTTCACTATTAAATACTCTTGAAATATCTTTTTTAGAAGCTCCTATTGCTCTTAATATACCTATTTCTTTTGTTCTTTCTAGTACTGAAATGTATGTAATTATTCCTATCATTATTGATGATACTACTAATGATATTGCTACAAATGCTATTAATACATAACTTATTGTGTTTACTATTTGAGTAACTGATTTCATCATTATTCCTACAACATCTGTATAATTAATTACATTTTCCTCTTTTCCATCAGCTATTTGTTTTTCATTATAATTTTCTATTGCTTGTTCAATTTTGTCTTTAGATTCAAAATCTTTTGGGTAAATACTTATTGAAGATGGTTTATTTAAATCAATGGCTCCTAAGGTTTTTAAGTTATAATCATAACTTGTATTTTGGTTTTCCCTGTATGTTTCTACTAATTTTGCAATTTCTTCACTACTCATTTGACTCATTGCCATTTTTTGTTCATTGCTTAAGTTTTGCATATTAAATTCTGCTTTCTCTTCATCAGTTGGAAATTTTAAACCTGTAAATACATTTATTTCCGGATTTGCTTTTTGTTCTTTTACTATTTCAGACTCATTTATTTTATTTATTACATATTCTTTTAATTCTTTTTTATATGCTATTCCTGTGCCCATACCTGAGGCTACAGTTTGTTCATTTTGTTTTATTATTCCTACTACTTTTATTGTTTCAGCATTTTTAACCTTATCTTTCATGTATTCAGTGCTATCACTTCTGTCTATCCATAAACCATTTTCTTTATTGTAGTAATCTGTATTTAGAATTAATTTAAAAGATAAATCTAATAATTCATCAAAAGTATATGAGGTTTGCTCAGATTCTTCTACTGTTTCTCCTTTTTGTACTGCTTCCCACTTCTTTTTCAGGTCATTTTGATCTTTTAGACCTAGTGCATATAATGTATAATCACTTATTTCATTATTTTCGTTTACAATCAAGAGTACTTCATTGTAAGCTTTTGGCCAGTTTCCAGCAATTACATCATATTGAGAATGTAACAAATCTTCATTATCTAACATCTCTATCCATACATCTGCGTTACTTGCCATCGAACTGCTTCCCATCATTGACATTGTTGCTTCATTTTGAGCCTCTACCATTTCTCCCATTCCCATTGCATCCATTACTGTACTTGGATTTACTCTAATTGGTTCTTCTTCTCCATTTTCTTTATATAAATTTAGGTTTAAATTATAATTGTATTGTATTACATTTGCGTTATTTGCTATATCATTTCCTTCTTCATCTAAATATTTTTTTAGTTCTTCTAAGTTGTTAGTATTCATTTTATTTGATAATGTTGATATCATTTCATTCATTATGTCTTTTGAATATATTTTTCCATCTTCATAGGAGGTATCATCATCTTCTTTTCCCATCATGCTTTCTAGCATACTTGATATGTCTATTGTTGCCTCTTTAATTGTTATAGGATATGAAGATAATGTATCTTCTTCTACTTTATTTATATAGTTTTGTACTCCTGTTGATATTGCTAGTATTAGCGCTATTCCAATAATTCCTATACTTCCTGCGAAGGAAGTCAAAATTGTTCTTCCTTTTTTGGTCAATAAATTTGCTAAGCTTAATTGTAATGCTGTAAGAAATTTCATTGAAGTTCTTCCTGTTTTGGCTTTTGCGCCTTCTTCTGATTTTTTGTCTTCTTCATTAAATGGTTTTGAATCATCTGTTATTACTCCATCTAATATTTTTACAACTCTTGTAGAATATTTTTCTGCTAAATCTGCATTATGTGTAACCATTATTATTAGTTTGTCTTTTGAAATTTCTTTTAGAATTTCCATTATTTGAACACTAGTTTTAGTATCTAGAGCTCCTGTTGGTTCATCTGCTAATATTATGTCTGGGTCATTTACTAATGCTCTTGCTATTGCAACTCTTTGCATTTGCCCACCTGACAATTGATTTGGCTTTTTATTTATTTGCTCTTTTAGTCCT
Source organism: uncultured Clostridia bacterium (assembly GCA_944393315.1). Classification (GTDB taxonomy): domain Bacteria; phylum Bacillota; class Clostridia; order TANB77; family CAG-508; genus CAG-269. The sequence goes on along the minus strand of CALXZT010000020.1, from coordinate 13,181 downwards.
ACACTCTCTAAGGCTTTTATTGCTTTTTGTTTTCTTTCTTTTTTTGATACTCCTGATAGAGTTAATGCTAGTTCTACATTTGACAATACTGTTTGATGTGGTATCAAATTATAACTTTGAAATACAAATCCTACTGAATAATTTCTGTAAGCATCCCAATCTTTATCTTTAAATTCTTTTGTAGATTTTCCATTTATAATTAAATCTCCTTCTGTATACCTATCTAATCCTCCTATTATGTTTAACAGTGTAGTTTTTCCACAACCACTTTGTCCTAGTATTGATACAAATTCATTTTTTCTAAACTCTATACTTATACCCTTTAAAGCTTGAACAGAGCTTCCTCCTGACTCATAATTTTTTGTAATGTTTTTTAATTTTAACACTTAAATTCCTCCTTGATTATTTTGCTCTATCCCCTTTTCATATGTTATTTTTTTATTTTTTTCTTCTATTTGTTGTTTGTAATATTTTTTAAAAGTTCTTCTATTAAAGCTTGGCTTTCCTCATTTAATCTAGATTTTATTGTGACACGTGGCTCACAAAGGTCGATATTTTTCATTTGCGAGAATATTTCCTCCATACAATTTCCAGCTGATGGTGCCCACGTACCATTTTCTACTATTCCAACTGTTCTATTTTGATAATTTTTACTTTTTAATTTATTTAAGAAGTTTTCCATTGGTGTAAATAAGCCAGCATCATAACTTGAAGCTGCAACAATTAATTTACTATACTTAAATGCTTGTGAAACTGCCTCTGCAACATCTCCTCTTGTTAAGTCAAATAAAGTTACTTTTTCTCCTTTATTTTCTAATATTTTTACCATTTTATTTGCTACATCTAGTGTATTTCCATGTATTGAAGCTACTGCTAATAAAATGCCTTCTTCTTCGGGTTTATAACTACTCCATATATTATATTTTTCAATATAGTATTGTAAATTTTCTGTTAAGATTGGTCCATGAAGTGGGCAAATTGTTCTTACTTCTAGTGTTGCTAATTTTTTAAGTAAGGATTGAACTTGAACTCCATATTTTCCAACAATATTTATATAATATCTGCGTGCCTCTGGTAACCATTGTTCTTCAGCATCTAATGTTCCAAATTTTCCGAAAGCATCTGCTGAAAATAATATTCTTTCTGTTTGTTCATATGTAACCATTACTTCTGGCCAATGAACCATTGGTGCCATAAAAAATTGAATTGTATGTTTTCCTAAATTTAATGTGTCTCCTTCTTTTACTAATACTTTTCTTTGTTCTAAATTTGGTATATTAAAAAATTGTGGAATAAAGCTAAATGTCCTTAGGTTTCCTACTATTTTCATTTCTGGATATTTTTTAGCTAAAGTTTCAATATTATATGCATGGTCTGGCTCCAAGTGTGAAACTACTAAGTAATCTGGTTTTATATCATTTAAAGCATTTTCTAACTTTTCTAACCATTCATCACTTGCTCTTTTGTCTACTGTGTCCATAATTACTGTTTTTTCATCTTTTATTATATATGAATTATATGTTATACCTTTTGGTAGTTTATATTGACTTTCAAATAAGTCAATTGTTTTGTCATTTACACCTATGTAAATTATATCTTTTGAAATATTTTTCATAATCCTCTCCTTTTTTATTTTTTATTATTTTAACATATCAATTTTAAAAATCAATATTTTTATGTCATAGTTTTTGCTTTAAATAAAAAAAATTTATATTTAAAGAATCTTCTTACTTATTGTTATTATTTTTGTCCTGATAGTCAGTTAATCTTTCTTGACAATCTGATAAAATAATAATATACTTACCATGACTTAAAAAATCAAAATTTTTAAATTTAAAAGGAGGCCAAATTAATGGAAAATTTAATTGAAATTAGATGGCATGGTAGAGGTGGTCAAGGTGCTAAAACTGCTTCTCTTTTACTTGCGGATGCTGCCTTCAATACTGGAAAATTCATTCAAGGATTTCCTGAATACGGACCAGAAAGAATGGGTGCACCAATTACGGCTTATAATCGTATAAGTGATACCCCTATCACTATCCATAGCAACATTTATGAGCCTGATTATGTAATTGTTGTTGATGATACTTTATTAAAAGCTGTAAATGTAACAGCTGGCTTAAAATTAACTGGTGCAATCATTATCAATACAACTAAAAACTTTGAAGAGCTAAAACCATTTTTAAATGATTATGCAGGTAGTGTGTATTGTATTGATGCAAGAAAAATATCTATTGAAGCTTTGGGAAAATATTTTCCTAATACTCCTATGCTTGCTGCTATTGTCAAAGTTAGTGGTATCATGTCTGATGAAGAGTTTTTAAAAGATATGGAGGGATCATTTAAGCATAAATTTGCGAAAAAACCTGAAGTAATAGATGGAAATATGAAAGCAATATCTCTTGCTTTACAGGCAGTAAAAAAAGTTAGATAAAAATTGGTTATAGGTTTCCAAAACCTAAATATATAAAAAGGAGATTTAAATTATGTCTGATATAAATGTAAACACACCTATGGAAAATTTAACTATTGGTGGAAATATTTATACATCTGGAAATGCTAGAGACTTTAAAACAGGTGATTGGCGTAGTGCTAAACCAGTATATATTTCTGAAAATTGTAAACAATGTGGATTATGCTTTCCTGTTTGTCCAGATAATGCTATTCCAGTTTGTAAAGATACTTTACAAAGAACTGATTTTAATTATGATTATTGCAAGGGTTGTGGTGTATGTGCTAAAGTATGCCCATTCAAAGCAATTGAAATGAAGGAAGAAGGTGAAGAATAATGAGTATTAGAGAAAGATTAAGTGGAAATGAGGCTGTTGCCACAGCCATGAAACAAATTAATCCAGATGTTGTAGCTGCATTCCCTATCACTCCTTCAACAGAAATCCCTCAATATTTTTCTACTTTTGTTGCAAATGGTGCTGTCGACACTGAGTTTGTTGCAGTCGAAAGTGAACATAGTGCAATGAGTGCATGTATTGGAGCTGAAGCTGCAGGTGCAAGAGCAATGACTGCTACTTCTGCAAACGGATTATCTTTAATGTGGGAAATGATTTATATAGCATCTAGCTTGAGATTACCAATTGTTATGTCTTTAGTAAACCGCGCTGTGTCTGGTCCATTAAACATCCATAATGACCATTCAGATGCTATGGGTGTTCGTGATAGTGGATGGATAATGTTATTTTCAGAAAATAATCAAGAAGCTTATGATAATACTCTTATGGCTCATAGAATTGCTGAGCATAAGGATGTACAGCTTCCACTAATGGTATGCCAAGATGGGTTTATTACTTCTCATTCAATAGAAAATATTGAACTTGAAGATGATGAATTTGTAAAAAACTTTGTTGGAACATATAGACCTGAACATTATTTATTAAATGATAAAGAGCCAATAGCTGTTGGTCCATTAGATTTGCAAGCATATTTATTTGAACATAAAGCCCAACAAGCTGATGCTATGAGAAATGCAAAGCAAGTAATTTTAGATGTTTCTCAAGAATTCGAAAAACTAACTGGCAGAAAATATGGTCTATTTGAAGAATACAAATTAGATGATGCTGAAATTGCAATTGTATGTATGAACTCTACTGCTGGGACTACTAAATTTGTAGTTGATAGTTTAAGAGCAAAAGGAATTAAAGCAGGTTTATTAAAGGTAAGAGTTTTCAGACCATTTCCTGGTGAAGAAATTACTAAAGCTTTATCTCATATAAAAGCTATTGCTGTTTTAGATAAAGCAGATTCTCTAAATGGAATTGGTGGTGCTTTATTTGAAGATGTAACTTCTTCAATGTTTGTACAAAATATTCATGTTCCTACTGTAAATTATGTTTATGGTATTGGTGGACGTGATACAACTGCTGACCAAATAGAATCAGTTTATGCTGATTTAGCGGAAATTGCTCAAACAAAAAATGTGGGTAATCCTTATAGATACTTAGGCTTAAGGAAAGGAGATGTTAAATAATGGCTGATGAAATGAAAAAACCTTACAACTTAAAAGAAGTTGTTGCTACTAAACCTTCAAGATTTACAGAAGGTCACAGAATGTGTGCCGGTTGTGGAGCTCCAGTTGTTGGGAGAATGATTTTACGTGCTCTTCATGAAGAAGACCATGCAGTAATAGCTAATGCAACTGGTTGTATGGAAGTTTCTACTTTTATATATCCATATACAGCTTGGACAGATTCTTTTATACACACAGCATTTGAGTGTGCTGGCGCTACTTGTTCAGGAGCTGAAGCTGCTTACAAATCTTTAAAAAAGCAAGGAAAACTTCCTCAGAATAAAAATACTAAATTCATCGCATTTGGTGGAGATGGTGGTACTTATGATATTGGTCTACAAAGTCTTTCTGGAGCCATGGAAAGAGGTCATGATATGACTTATGTATGTTATGATAATGGTGCATATATGAATACAGGTATCCAACGTTCTTCAGCTACGCCAAAATTTGCTGATACTACAACTACACCTGCTGGAAAAGTTGTTCCTGGAAAAATGCAATCTAGAAAAGATTTAACTGAAATTATGGTAGGTCATCATTTACCATATGTTGCTCAATCAATTGCTGTTGGAAATTTTAAAGATTTATATGAGAAATCTGAGAAAGCAATTTATACACAAGGTCCTACTTTCTTAAATGTATTGGCTCCTTGCCCACGTGGTTGGGGCTATCCTACAGACGCTTTAATGCAAATAAATAAATTGGCAGTTGATACTTGCTACTGGCCATTATATGAGGTTGTAGATGGTGTATATCACATAACATATAAACCTTCTAAGAAACTTCCTATCGAAGAATTCTTACGTCCTCAAAAACGCTTTAAGCATATGTTTGCTCAAGGAAATGAATGGATGATTGAGGAATTCCAAAAAGAAGTTGATAAAAGATGGCAAGAGTTATTAGATTTAGAAGAAATGACAAATAGAGTTACAGAATAATTGATTAATGCTAGTATTTAGTAATTTTAGCTTAATTTTAATTCTATTAAATTGACTTTATGCCTAATTTAAATAATAAAAGACCATAAGTCTTTGGATATTTCCAAACTATATGGTCTTTATTTAGTTGTCTTTGTATAGGATTTTTTAAACTAAATACACTTTTATAATGTGCTTTCTACTTTACTACTACTGTATCAAGGTTCAAAGCCTCTCCATTAATATTTACTTCTGTATATCCTGTATGAGCTTCTTCTCCATATACAATTTCTAGTGTTAAGGTTTCTCCTTTAATCATATCTTCAAATTTTTTTATTATATTTTCAATCTTAGAATTTCCAGAAACATATAGTTTAATTCTATCTAGTACTTCAAAACCTTTATCTTTTCTCATATTTTGAATTTTTGATAATACTTCACGAACATAACCCTCTTCAATTAATTCAGGTGTTAAAGTGGTATCTAATACAACTCCTATTTCACCTTCTCCACTAAATGCAAATCCTTCTTTTCCTTGCATTGTAACTAATAGATTTTCAGAGGTTAATTCAATTGTTGTATCATCTAATTCTAGATATTCAATCCCTCCATTTTTTACTTTTGTTGCAAGTTCCATTTGGTTCATTTTTGAAAGTTCTTCTTTTATTCTAGGAATCAGTTTTCCATATTCTTTTCCTAATACTGGTAAGTTTGGTTTTATCTCAAAACTTACATAGTCTTTCATATCAGCTCCTAAAACAACCTCTTTTACATTTAATTCCTCTTTTACAATGTCTCCATAGTATTCTGGAAGTTCTGTTACTGATATAAGCATTTTCGATAATGGTTGACGATTCTTCATATTTGAAGAATTTCTTGCACTTCTTCCTAATTTAACTATTTTATATGCTAAATCCATTTCAGATTCTAATTTTTTATCTATTTCTTCTTCATTCACTTCTGGCCAATAACACAAGTGAACACTTTCTGGTGCATTTTTTTGTATCCCTACAACCAAGTTTTGATATATTTCATCAGTCATAAATGGCACAAATGGTGCTGCTATTTTGCATAAGTTTACTAGTACTCTATATAATGTCGTATATGCAGCTATTTTATCCTCAGTTAGAGTTTCTCCCCAAAATCTTTCTCTATTTGTACGAACATACCAATTTGATAAGCTGTCTGTAAATTCATCTATTTGTAATGCTGCTCCTGTTATATCATATTTTTCAAGTTTTTCATCCACTTCTTTTGTTAGAGTATTTAATTTTGACAAAATCCATTTATCCATCACATTTTTTGATTTAAAATTCTTATAATCTTTAGGGTTGAATTTATCAATTTCTGCATATAGAACATAAAATGAATATACATTCCATAAAGTACTTAAGAAGCCTCTTTGGGTCTCTTGTACATTCTCCATCCCTAGTCTTGTTGGAAGCCATGGTGCGCTACATGTGTAGAAATGCCATCTTGTTGCATCTGCCCCAACTTCATTTAATAATACCATTGGATCTACACCATTTCCTTTTGACTTAGACATTTTTTGTCCTTTACTGTCTAATACATGTCCTAAAACCACACAATTTTCATATGATGGTTTATCAAATAAGCATGTCGATATTGCAAGTAATGTGTAGAACCATCCTCTCGTTTGATCTATCGCTTCTGATATAAATTGCGCTGGAAAATTTGCTTCAAATAGTTCTTTGTTTTCAAATGGATAATGTAATTGTGCAAATGGCATTGAACCTGAATCAAACCAACAGTCTATTACTTCTTTTGCCCTTTTCATTTTTTTACCACATTTTGGACATTTTAAGTATACATTATCTATATATGGCTTATGAAGTTCTATATTATCTGGTACATCTATTCCTTTTTCTTTTAGCTCTGCAATTGAACCAATACATTCTTTGTGTCCACATTCACAGCTCCATACCGGTAAAGGCGTTCCCCAATATCTATCTCTTGATATTCCCCAATCTATTACATTTTCTAAAAATTTTCCAAATCTTCCTGTTCTTATTGTGTCTGGGTACCAAGTTATTTTATTATTATTTGCAACTAAATTATCACGAAGTTTAGTTGTTGCAACAAACCAGCTCTCTTTTGGATAATATAAAAGTGGTGTGTCACATCTCCAACAATGTGGATAAGAGTGTAAATGTTTTTCTTTGCTAAATAATTTGTTCTCTGTTTTTAACCAGTTACAAATATCTTCATTACAATCTCTTACAAATCTTCCTGCCCATGGTTCTACTTCCTCAACAAATTTTCCTGATTTATCAACTAAATTAACAAATGCTAATCCATTTTGCTTAGCTACTAAACTGTCGTCTTCACCATAAGCTGGTGCAATATGTACAATTCCTGTACCATCTGTTAAAGTTACATAATCTCCATGAATTACTACAAAGGCTTTTCCCTCTGGTTTTGCAAATGGTATTAATTGTTCATATTCTAGTCCTAATAATTCTTCTCCCTTATATGTTTTTAGTACTTGATACTCTTTGTTTTTTAAGACTGTTTCACATAGGTCTTTGGCTAAAACATATACCTCATATTTTGGCTCCTCATCTGTTCCAACATTTACTTTAACATCTGCATATTCATATGCTTTATTTACACAAAGCGCTAAATTTGATGGAAGTGTCCATGGTGTTGTTGTCCATGCTAGTATGTATTTGTTTTTTTCACCTTTTACTTTGAATTTTACTATACAGGTTAAGTCTTTTACATCTTTATATCCTTGTGCTACTTCATGTGAAGATAATGCTGTTCCACATCTTGGACAATATGGCATTACTTTATGTCCTTCGTATAAAAGTCCTTTTTTCCACATCTCTTTTAATGCCCACCATACAGATTCTATATAATCATTGTGATATGTTACATAAGGGTTTTCCATGTCTACCCAGTATCCAACTTTATTTGTCATGTCCTCCCACATTGATACATATGTAAATACACTTTCTTTACATTCTTTTACGAATTTTTCTACCCCATATTCTTCTATTTGCTCTTTTCCTGAGATTCCTAACTTTTTTTCAATTTCAAGCTCTACTGGCAAGCCATGTGTGTCCCATCCAGCTTTTCTTATTACTTGATATCCTTTCATTACTTTATATCTTGGAATGATGTCTTTCATTACTCTTGTTTCAATGTGCCCAACATGTGGTTTTCCATTTGCTGTTGGTGGTCCATCATAAAATGTGAAATATCTTGCACCTTTATTCATGTCAAAGTTCTTTTTTATAATGTTCTTCTCTTTCCACCTTTTTGCAACTTCTTTTTCCATTCCCACAAATCCATCTTTCAGTTCTACTTTTTTGTACATAATTTTCTCTCCTTTCATTTATTAATATGTGCAATATTTTGCACCTTTTAACTTATTTTATATGTAGAATACCCACAAAAAATCCACTCCATCCTATTTACTAGGACGAAATGGATTTTCCGCGGTACCACCTATCTTAATAATTATATTTTTTAATTAATTATTCTCTCATTTCTTTTTAACGCAAAGTTACGTCAAGGCTTAATTTCTTTTTGATTTCAGCTTTGCAACTAACTAGGTGATAATAAATAATTTTTACTTACCTGAGTTTCACTTTTTTCAGGCTCCCTAAAAGCTATTACATTATTTACCGTGTCCTAGTTTTGGTTTTTGTTCATATTATGTTTAATATAATAGCATCTTTTTTTTGTTTAGTCAATAGTTTTATTTTTTATTTTTTGGCATTAACGTTAATATCCCACCAGACACTATGGTGTTTTTTATAAAGATACACAACTATCAATATGTGGGATTGTTTTATTTATTCTTTAACTGCCACTAACAATTCATTATCTTTGACTTCTTGCTTTTTTCCTTGGTATTCATAGACATCTCCTGGTCTATATGTATGATATCCTAAATTAATTAAGCGTGTTTCACTCAACCTCAAAAATTTTTCAACTGTAGGCTCTGTTAAGTCCATTTTTATTCTCAACTCATAAAATGTAAATATTAGTCTTTTACTATTTTGTTCTATTTTGTTATCTAAGTATTCTGTTATATCTGCTAACATATTATCACCTTTTTTCACTATAAATTATATATACTATAGCATATAAATATAAAAAAATCTAGAGTATTTTTATACTCTAGTTTAATTAGTTTAATTTGGTGCTCCCACTAGGACTTGAACCTAGGACCTACCGGTTATGAGCCGGTTGCTCTAACCAACTGAGCTATAGGAGCATGTTTTTTATTGCTTAACACAAGATTAAGTATAAATCAGATTATATGAATTGTCAATACATTTTTTGAATTTTTTTAATTTTTTCTTAAATTGCAAGAAATACTCTGAGGTTTTCTGGAAATTTTTTAATTTTTTTTATAAAATTACTTGACAACACACTTAAAAAATAGTATACTAAATTTCGTCGAGAGACATGGTCGCTTAGCTCAGCTGGGAGAGCATCTGCCTTACAAGCAGAGGGTCATAGGTTCGAGCCCTATAGCGACCACCATGTTTTACGGCCTGGTAGTTCAGTTGGTTAGAACGCTAGCCTGTCACGCTAGAGGTCGACGGTTCGAGCCCGTTCCAGGTCGCCATTTTTTTATATATAGGAATTTACAAATAATGGCTTGATAGCTCAGTTGGTAGAGCAGAGGACTGAAAATCCTCGTGTCAGTGGTTCGATTCCACTTCAAGCCACCAAACAATAAAAGCTTACGGTTAATAAAATGTTCCGTAAGCTTTTATTATTTTAGTTGTAGGTATATGTACTCTACAGTTTAGTTTATCAAATTAATTATTTATAATATATTTGCATATACATTGTTATAAATGTAAATGTTAAAATAAAACTGATAGAAAAATTCAAAATAGAATTGATAAAATACTATAAATTTTTAAAACAGTATAGGAAGCTCTTAATGAAGAATTAGTAAAATAATTAATATTTGTCAATGCTTGATTTATCAATTTATTTTAGCATTGACTGATGTTAATTATTTTACTAAAATCACAGAGTTAGCTTTAAAATTTGAATTTCTATATTATATTTTTTAATCAATTTAACTTTGAATTTTTTTATCAAATTTATATTGAATTTTACAATAAATAAGTGTTCAATATAACAAGAAAACTTGTCAATCAAAATTAATATTTGAAATAACAAGTTTTTCTATTTATTAATCTTCTACTTTTTTAGCTACTACTTCTTTTCCATCATAATATCCACAGTTAGAGCAAACTCTATGTGGTAATATAGGCTCATGGCAGTGTGGGCAGCTTGCAAATTTTGGTTCCTCTTTTTTCCATGTTGATCTTTTTAAATGTGTTCTTGCTTTAGACCATCTTCTTTTTGGTTGTGCCATTTTTATTCCCCCCTCGTCCTCAGATATTATATATATCTATTCTTATTTTTAACTTTTAAATTGTCACTATATGATTATACTAACATTTTCCAAATTTGTCAATACAATTTGTACTCTTTTTCCATTTTCTCGTCAAAATATAATTTTACTATGAGATTTAATTCTTGCAAACTTTCATCTTTTAAATTAAATGAAAAAAGCTTTTTGGATGGTGCCATAACAATGTATTTAATGGCATTCTTTGTGCCATCATGCATAGAAATACAACTTTTATCAACTCTACTACAGGCTTCACATTTAAAGCCATTATCTCTTATACTAAAATAAATTTGCTCCTCTTTGTTTTTACAAGTTACACATTCATTTATTCTTGGAGTAAATCCCATAATACATAAAAGTCTTAACTTAAAAACGCTTAAAACTAAATCCATATTTTTATTTGTTTCTGATAAAGTATATAATGTATTTAAATATAATTGCAAAATTTTATAACTATTTTGATTTTCTCGAGTAACATCTCCAATAATTTTTGTGATATGTGCAGCATATTTTAGCTTGTCTAAATCCATTCTTAAATTATAGAAAACTTCAATGGTTTCACATGAATTAATGTTATATGTATTTGAGCCTTTATACATTAGATATTCTCCAAAGCATAAAAGCTGTGAGCCCGCCATAAGAGCACTTTTAGGTCTTCTTGCTCCTTTAGCTATACATGAGATTTTTCCGAATGCCTGGAGTTAACATTGTTAGCATTTTGTCAAAATCTCCAAAATTATTTTCAGAAATTACTATTCCATTCGTTTTTATTATTCCCATTTAGTTCCACCTTTTGACTTGTAGATGCAATGCAAGTATCAGCTATTACATTTGTATTTAATATATTGCCATTATTAGGTGTACTAACCTTTGATATACTACTCGCATTAGCTATATTTTTATTTTCTATATCTCTAATCTGCTTAAACTCTAAAAATGTATCTATATTTCCTGTGTTTTTAAACATATTCCAAGCAATATTTTTTATCATATGCCTCACTCCTTTAAGCTTATCTTCTGCACTTTAACTTTTTTTATTCAGTTATTCAATTTGAATTTTTTTACAATTTGATTATCTTCTTGCCAATCTTCTTTTACTTTAACCCATGTTTTCAAGTTTATTTTTGTTTCAAAATTTCTTTCCATATCAGTTCTTGCAAGACTTCCAATTCTTTTTAACATTTCACCATTTTTTCCTATTATTATTCCTTTATGAGAATTTTTTAAACAATAAATTGTAGCCTCTATATCATAAATTTCTTGACCTTGCTTATTTTCTCTAGGATGCATTTTTGTAACTTCTACTAGTATACCATGAGGTACTTCATCTTGTAACAGTAATAATGCTTTTTCTCTAATTGTTTCTTCCGCTAAAGTCCTCATTGTTTGGTCAGTATATTCCTCTGTATTATAATATGCTGGACCTTCTTTTAAGTTCTTTTCGATTTCTTGCAAAATCACTTTTCTATATTTTTCTTTTAAAGAGGATATTGGTATAACTGCTTCAAAAGGATATTCTTTTGAGTAAATTTTAATTAAACTTAATAACTTTTCTCTTTCTATCAGATCTATCTTATTTATTAGTAATATGGCTTTTTTTCTAGATTCCTTTATTTTTTCTAATATTCTTTTATCTCCTCGTCCAATTTCTATACTTGTTGCTTCTATCATAAATAAAATTAAATCAATATCTTTTAATACTCCGAATGAAGTCTCTACCATTGTCTCATTTAATTTTGTTTTTGGTTTATGAATTCCTGGTGTATCAATAAATATTATTTGTGAGTTTTCTGTATTTACTATTCCTTTTATTGCAGTTCTTGTGGTTTGTACTTTATTTGCAGTTGCAGAAACCTTTTCTCCAACTAACATATTTAATAGTGTTGATTTTCCTACATTTGTTCTTCCAATTAGTGCAACAAAACCTGATTTAAATTTGCTCATTTATACATCCCTTTATTTATATTTAGGTTTTATACTTAGGCTTAACCTATAAACCTTTTTTATACTTCTCCCTCAAAAACATTTATTGTTTTAACTTTTATTTTAGATAATTCATCTTTTTCATCTTCATAAGTTACTACTTTAAAAGTTTTTACTGGCTTAGAAGTTAAATCTCTTATTTTTGAACTGTCTAGTAATATTTTTGTACTTAAATCCATCCCTATTGGTAGCGTTTTATTTTGATTGTCATAAAAAACGCTGTTGGTATATGCTATAATATTGGCCTCTTTTTTTACATTGATCTTGTATAAATTTATTCTATTTTCGCTTCCTATAAGAGCTTCTTTTAACTCTTTTTCTGGATTTACATTAAAAATATTTAGTTTTTCTGGATTAAGTTCCTCTCCAATTGCTTTATAAACAACCAATTCTTGTGGAGATTGTACTTTTTTTAGTGCTTCCTTTATATTTTTAATTATTCTTTGTTTTCTTTTGCCATTTTTATGGCTTCTTTTAATGTTAACCTTGAACCCGTATTTAGTATTGTTGATGAATATACTTTTATAGCTATATATGCTAGAAGTATTGTTGCAACTATTAGAACTGCTAAAGATATAACAATTTCACTATTTGTAGCTGTTCCCATCATTATTCTAAGTGGCATACTAAAAGGTGAAGATATTGGAACTATTCCTGATATTTTGTTTAAACTACTACTAGGATTCATCATTGAGAAATATGCTAAGTAAAATCCTATAATTGCTACAAAACTTACTGGTCCATTTGCATATTGTACATCTTCTGGTTTGCTTACTGTTGAACCTGTTAATGCAAAGAATAATGAATATAGGGCATATCCAAAACAGAAATATATTAATGTTACTAT
>CALXZT010000019.1 GCA_944393315.1 uncultured Clostridia bacterium | reverse complement strand
TTTAATTTTAATCATTTAAATATAATAAGTGATAGTATATCAATAAATAATGGAAAAATAGAATATGAAGAAATTTTAAAAACAGGATGATCAAACATAATAATCGCCAATCAAGGCGATTTATTAATAAGGTATGTTGGAAGTTAGAAAAATCCACACCTCTAATATTTGCTTTCCAACCATCTGGAAAAGGAATTGATGGATATTTTCTAGAAATATTTTGGGTAAACATATAAGAAGGTGAGTTTCTAGGAATTTCTCCAGTCACTAAATTAACACCATCAGGATTAACCATAGGCATAATATAAATAGAAGTAGAATTATAAAGATCACGAGCAGAAGTATTATAAATTTTTAAATTATTTATATAACAGTAGCAATAATCAGCTAAAAACTTCATCAAAACAGGGGAAGTAATCCATTCATTAGCATGAATAGATGCAGAATAAAAAACCTCTTTAGAACCTCTACCGATTCGAATATAAGGAATAGAATTTCCAAGAACACTGTAGCCAGCTATACCAATTTCTAAAAAAGGGTATAGTCTTTTTAATGTATCTAAATTAATTTGCAATATACTGTAACTATAGCTAATATTAGTTGGAACTATGAAATTAAGAGCACCATCAATATAAGGTTGAAGTGCATTCCAAGTATTTTTACCTACAATCCCATCAACTTGTGAAAGGCCAAAACTTCTTTGAAAATTTTGAACAGCAATTTTAGTGTTATTTCCAAAGACTCCATCAATTTTGCCATAATAAAACCCTAACTTTTGTAATAAATTTTGTAAAAATTCTACCATAGGTCCAGTAGAACCATATACTAAAGTTATCATAAAATCACCTTTATGTATAATATGAAAAAACAAAAATAATGTAACTATTTATTGCTTTTAGGGTTATTTGTTGCTATAATAACATCAAAGATAGAAAAAGGAATGAGATTAAATATGAAAAAATTGCTATTTGCAGCACATTCTTTAGGACTAGGAGGAATAGAGACAGCACTAATAACACTAGTAGAGGAGTTAGTGAAAAAGGGCTATGAAATAACATTAGTACTAGAGAAAAAACAAGGAATATTTTTAGACACACTAAATCCCAAAATAAAAGTAATAGAATACTCACCTAGTGATAACAAAATCATACCATTAAGAAAATTTATAAATCTATGTAAGCAATTAAAATTTAAATTTAGATTCAAAAACAAATTTGACTTTGCAGCAGCATATGCTACATATTCTTTGAGTAATGGATTTGTTGCAAGAGTAGCTTCCAAAAATTCAGCATTATGGGTACATTTAGATTATTTAACACAAAATAATTATGATGAAGAAAAAACAAAAGATTATTACCAAAAATTAAAATGCGAACAATTCAAAAAAATAGTATTTGTGTCAAAAGAATCAAGAGACAACTTTATAAAAATTTTTCCACATTACAAGGAAAAAGCAATATATTGCAATAATTTAATAGATGGAAAAAAAATAATACAAAAAGCAGAAGAAAAACTATCAACTAAACAAGAAGGTATAGGAATCGATCAAAATAAGTCATCTAAACAAGAAAACTCATTAATAAATCAAGAGGATGAAACAGCTAATAAACAAGGCAGTGTTATTTTTTTAAATGTAGGAAGACATGATGAAAAACAAAAAAAATTATCTAGACTAATTGAAGTAGCAGAAATGTTAAAAAAAGATAATTTTAAATTTAAAATACTATTTGTAGGAGATGGACCAGATAGCACATTATACAAACAAATGGTGGAAAATAAAAGCCTAACAGACACAATAATATTTTTAGGGAAAAAGAAAAATCCATATCCATATTATAAACTAAGCAATTGTGTTGTACTAACATCTGATTATGAAGGATATCCAGTAGTATTTTTAGAGAGCATGATATTAAAAAAACCAATAATAACAACAAAAGTATCAGATTTTAAACAAATAGAAAACAAATTTGGAATAGTTACTACAAAAAATGTTAAAGACATATATGATGCAATGAAAAATTTTATACAAAATGGATTTGAAATAAAGGCAGAATTTGATTATCAAAAATACAATGACGAGATACTTAAAAAATTAGAAGAAATATTCTAAAAATCTCAAATTTAGTATAAATATTTTATTAAAAACTGAGGAAAAATAAAAAACAATAGAAAAATATCTTACTTAAAAGGGATGAGAATTAATGAAAAAAATAAGTGTAATAGTACCAATATATAATGTAGAAAAATACATAAAAAGATGTTTAGATTCTATATTAATGCAAAAGTACCAAAACTTAGAATTAATTTTGATAAATGATGGGTCAACAGATAATGTAGAAGAAATTATCAAAACATACATAGAAAAATATCCTAATATAATCAAATACATTAAAAAAGAAAATACGGGATTGTCAGATACTAGAAATACTGGAATGGAAATAGCCACAGGAGATTACATTATGTTTGTTGATTCAGATGATTATATATCTCAAAACCTTTTAAACAATCTCAAGCCATATATGAACAAAAATATAGAAATGATAAAATTCAAAGCACAAAAAGTCACAGAAGAGGGAGAAAAACTAGAAATAATGGAAGGCCCAGTTTTTGATGTAATGACAGGAGAAGAGGCTTTTTCAAAAATGTGTTTTGAAGATAAATTAATGGAAACAGCATGGTTATATTTATATAAAACAGAACTATTGAAACGAAATTCCTTTAAATTTGCTAAAAACCTATATCATGAAGATTTTGGATTAATACCACTAATAATTCTTAAAGCAAAAACATTTGTATCAACAAATATATGTGGCTACAATTATGTACAAAGCTTTAATAGTATAACAAGAACAAAAAATTACGAAAAAACGATAAAAAAACTCTATGATTTATTAATTCATTATGACAACATAATAAATAGCATCAAAAGCTATGATATTCAATCAAAGACAAAAGAAAATGTAAAGATATTTTGCACAAATTCAATATTACTAAAAATAAACGATTTAGAAAAAAAAGATAGAAAGAAATTCATAAAAGAAATTAGAAAAAGAAAAATGACCAAGAACATCAAAGTACGAAACTTAAAGCAATTAGTAAAAAGAATAATACTAGAAATTAATATACCGTTATATTTAAAAATAAGATAATTTTTGCCTCAACTTCGAAGCGAAAGGAAAGAAAAAATGATAAAGGTAAGTATTATAGTTCCGGCATATAATGTTGAGCAATATATAGAAAAATGTTTACAAAGCCTAGTAAATCAAACATTAGAAGAAATAGAAATAATAGTAGTAAATGATGGATCAACAGACAAAACAAAACAAAAAATACAACAGTTCATAGATAAATATCCACAAAAAATGAAATGTTATGATAAGCCTAATGGTGGCCTTTCAGACGCTAGAAATTATGGGCTTCCATATGCACAAGGAAAATACATAGGATTTATTGATTCAGATGACTATGTTGAATTAAACATGTTTGAAGAAATGTATAAAAAGGCAGAAGAAGAAAAAAGTGATATGGTAGAATGTGACTTTATTTGGGAATATCCAAACAAGCAAAAAATAGACATAGGCAGAACATATCAAAACAAAAAAGAAGCATTTATTTATGCAAGAGTAGTTGCTTGGAACAAATTAATAAAAAGAGAAACATTAGAAAAAGCAGATATAAAATTTCCAAAAGGACTTAGATATGAAGACACAGAATTTTTCTATAAATTATTGCCAAGATTAGAAAAAATAAGCTTTCTAAAAGTGCCAATGGTGCATTATATACAAAGAAGCAACTCAATAGCTAATACTCAAAACGAAAAAGTAAAAGAGATTTTTGAAATATGGAAAAATATATTTAATTTTTATAAAGAAAACAATTTATTTGACGAATACAAAAATGAGATAGAATATACCTATACTAGATTTTTATTATGTAGTTCTTTATTAAGAATTGTTAAAGTAGAAAATAAAAAAATTAGAGAACAGTTAGAAAAAAGAACATGGAAAGAGCTAAATACAAACTTTCCAAATTGGAAAAAAAATCCTATACTACAAAAAGAAAAAGGCGTAAAAAATACTTATATGAAATTAGTCAATAAGGTAAACTTTAAAATATTTTGCAAACTTTTAGAAATATCATAATAGAAGTTATTAGATATAAACTTCAAAATATTTTATATTTTGCAAACTCTAAAGATATTATAATAGGAGCTTTACAATGGAAAAAAAAGAAATAATAAAAACAGATAAACTATTATGTATGCTTATTATACTATGTCCTATACTAGATATGATAAGTTTTATATTTAGAAATACGTTTGAAACCAAAATATCTCCATCAACTTTTTTAAGACCAATAATTTCAATAATTGTAATAATCTATATAGTAATAAAAGATAAAAATAGATGGAAAATAATTGGAATAGGAGCGATATATGGCATATATGCCATAATACATCTATTGATTTTTAATCAAATACATACAGGTTCTTCTTATGGAACTGTTTTACATGAGGCACAATACTTAATAAATTATTCTTTCATGATATTAAACTTATTCTTATTTATATATGTATTTAAAAAAGAAAATATTAAAGCTGTACAAAAAAGTTTATTTATAGCAATTACAATATATATAACATCGATATACATTGCAATTTTAACAAAAACCTCATCTTTTACATATCCTATAGAGCAAATGGGATATAAAGGATGGTTTGAATCAGGAAATAGTTTAAGTGCAATATTAGTGTTATCAATGTTTTTAATTTTACCATTAATAAAAAATCTTGACAACAATAAGAAAAAATTTATATATATAGCAATAATAGCATTAATAGGAATATTTTTAATGACTCAAATAGGAACTAGAGTGGGATTATTTGGATTTATTTTAACTTTAGGAATATATATTTTTTTAGAAATAATATTTAGTGTCATCAAAAGTAAAAAGATAAATAAAAAAGTAATATTTTTTGGAATTGCAATAATTATAGTAATTATTATAGTCGTGTTAGCATTTGGATCTAACACTTTTACAAGAAGAAAACACATGGAGCAAGAAAGTCAAACCAGCTATGATAAAAGTCAAGATGATGTAGCACATTTAACAGGTGATGTATTAAAAATACATGAAGCAATAGTGGAAAATACTATTGCAGACGGATACTTAAGTGAAGCAGAGAAAAAATCATTCTTAGAATTATATGATATTGCAAATAAATATAACTTAAAAAGTAATGACCAAAGATTGCATCAAATAATATATAATCTGCTTTTAGTAAAAAATCAACATAATATTAGCTTAATTTTATTTGGAAATGGATATTTAAACAATTTTAGTGAATTAGTATTAGAAATGGAGCTAATGTCATTTATACTAAATTTTGGAATTTGCGGGTTTGTACTTTATATAGTGCCATTTATAACATTATTAATTTATGCTTTTATTCAAATTATAAAGAATATAAACAAAATTGATATACAATGTATAATGTTATTTTTAGGAAGTGGTTTTGCATATGTACTTTCACTTTTATCAGGATATGTATTTTTTAATTCATCCTCTATGATAATTGTAATTATTTTACATGTAAGTTTAATAAATAAAATTAGCCAAATAAAAAAACAAGAATAAATTTTAAAGGAGTAACAATATTAATAACAAATGTTACTCCTTTTAGATGTCTTAAAATAAGAAAATTTGATGGTCATGCACTTTTAAAAATATAAAACATATAATTGTCTAGAGAAGAAATTGGAGGTGCATACATGCTTTCATCAATAAGCATTGCTGGATTTTGGGGATTTTTAAGTTCAGCAGTATTTGCAATAGGATACATTTCTGGAGGAAATTTATTTCCAGAACCATTAAGTTCAGAAGAGGAAAAAATATGTCTACAAAAACTAAAACAAGGAGATGATGAAGCAAGAAATATTCTTATTGAAAGAAACTTAAGATTAGTTGCACACGTAGCTAAAAAATATGCTAATACAAATGTTGAACAAGATGACCTAATCTCTATAGGAACAATTGGACTAATAAAAGGAGTAAATAGTTTTGACATAGATAAAGGTTCAAGACTTTCTACATATGTATCAAGATGTATAGACAATGAAATATTAATGCACTTAAGAGCAACAAAAAAGCTCGGAGCTGAAGTGGCTCTGAATGAGCCTATAGGAAAAGATAAAGACGATAATGTTGTGACTCTTGAAGAAGTATTAGAGGCAGACATAAGAGGAGTAGAAGAAGTCATAGATTTAAAAATGAAAGTAAAAAAACTTTATGAAAAAATAAAAACAGTATTAAAAGAGAGAGAAAAAATGATAATTGAATTACGATTTGGGCTAAATGGAGCAAAACCAAAAACACAAAACGAAATTGCTCAAATGATAGGAATTTCACGTTCATATGTATCAAGAATTGAAACAAAGGCAATAAGTAAACTTTCAAAAGAAATAAAAGATTAAGAAAGATAAATTATTTTTAGTTTCTAGTTAAAACTTGAATAACCTTCTTATTTTAGACAAAAATAAAATAAGGAGGGAATTTTTATGTTCAAACCAGATTGCATATATTATGAAAAAAATGTAGAAAGTTATAAGCTAGGGAAAATATTGCTTGAAAAATATAAAGATGTTCCAAAAGTTATAATTGAAAATCATAATAATATAGAAGAAATGAGAAAAAAAGAAAACAAAGAATTTACAAAAATGAAGAAAAACCTAATAATAGGGATTAGAAAAACACATAAATTTGTAGAAAATCATAAAGTATCAGATTACCTTGTACCATATACTTCTTCAGGTTGCACAGCCATGTGCCTATATTGCTATTTGGTATGCAATTATAATAAATGTGCATATTTAAGACTTTTTGTAAACAGAGAGCAAATGTTAGAGAAAATAATAAAAGAGGCAACTCAGTCAGAAAGAGAATTAACCTTTGAAATTGGAAGTAATAGTGATTTAATTTTAGAAAACAGCATAACAGGAAATTTAGATTGGACAATAAAAGAATTTGCTAAAACAAACAAAGGATACCTTACATTTCCAACAAAATTCGACATGGTAGACTCAATTTGTGAATTAAAACACAATGAAAGAATAATACCAAGAATGAGTGTAAACCCAGAAAAAATAATAAATCAAGTTGAATTCGGAACTTCAAGACTAAAACAAAGAGTAATAGCAATTAACAAATTAAAAACAGCAGGTTATAAAGTTGGAATACTTATCGCTCCAGTAATATTTGTAGAAAACTGGAAAGAGGAATATGAAAATCTGATAAAATATTTACAAGAAAATTTATCAGAAGAAGCAAAAAAGGAAGTATTTTTTGAAATAATATTCATGACTTATAGTTATGTACATCGAATGATAAATCAAGAAGCATTTCCAAATGCAGTTACTTTATATAATCATGAACAAATGACTGGTAGAGGACGAGGAAAATACATGTATAGAGAAAATATAAAAAAAGAAGGAGAAAAATTCTTTAGAGAAAAGTTATCTAAATATTTCCCAGAAAATTCAATTATATATATAGTTTAAAATACAAATATTTTTATGGATAATAAATAGAATTCATGAATTTTATAATAGAGATATTTAAATTTCCCTTGCAAATAAATAAAACTACATATATAATAAAGCTGAATAGAAAATATGTGGAGGAAGAAATGGGAGCAAAAAAAATAATAACCTTATTTATAGCAGTAGTAATAATAATAGTAATAGCAATTTTAATTATAATATTTATGAAAAGAACATTTGAAAAAACGAGTTTTCAAGACTTAAGAACAAATTTACTTTTAATTCAAGCAAAGGCAAAAACATATACAGAAAATGTAAATGTTGAAACAGCAAATTTAGACACTGAAAAAGAGGAAGATAGCACAAAAATAGCAGAAGTAAAAGATCAAAAACTAAAAGGGACAGTATTAGAAAGTTGCGATGATAGCATAAAAAATGCGGCAAAACAAGCCGGAATAGAAGACTGGACAGATTTTTATTATTTAACTCAAGAAGATTTAAATGATATGGAAATAAATATTAATGTAGAAAAAGACACATATTATTTAGTAAAATACAATTTTGAAGACACAGAGGTTGTATATACAAAAGGATATGAATACAAAGGTATAACATATTATAAACTGTCTGAAATGAAAAATATAGAACTATAAAAAACAAAAAACTTTATAAAATGCCAGGGGTTGAAGTAAATGAAAGAAAAAGAGATAGAAAGACTTACAATCTTAAAAGAATATGAAAAACAATTACACGAAAAAGGCTATAAATATATATGTGGTATAGATGAAGCAGGAAGGGGACCATTAGCTGGTCCCGTTGTCGTTGCATCAGTAATTATGCAAGAAAACTCAATGATAGAAGGAATAAATGATTCAAAAAAAGTATCAGAGAAAAAAAGGGAGCTGCTATATAATCAAATAATAGATGAAGCTATAAGCTATGGAATTGCAATAATAGGACAAGATGAAATTGATAATATAAACATTTTAAATGCCACCAAAAAAGGATTAACAATGAGTTTAAAAGAGCTGACTGTAAAGCCAGACCTAATATTAGTAGATGCTTTAGAACATATAGACACATTAGGAATTCCATATGAACCAATAATAAAAGGAGATGCAAAAGTATATTCAATATCAGCAGCTTCAATAATTGCAAAAGTAACTAGGGACAGAATAATGAGACAGTGGGCGGAGGTATATCCTGAATATGGATTTGATGTACATAAAGGGTATGGAACAGCAAAACACATTATAGCAATTAAACAATATGGCTTATGCCCAATACATAGAAAAACATTTACTAAACATTTTATATAAAGTAAAAGGAGGAAATATTAGTCACACATTTAGAAAGATTAGACTAATAAAAAAGAAAAATATGAATATATTAGAAATAATAGCCAAAAAAAAAGATGGACTAGAACTTAATAAAAAAGATATAGATTTTTTTGTACAAGGGTATACACAAGGAGAAATAACAGATTATCAAGCAGCAGCATTAATAATGGCAGTATATATAAAAGGCATGACAAAAGAGGAAACCACAAATTTAAGCTTAGCAATGTCAAAATCAGGAGAGATACTAGATTTATCAAAATTTGGAAAAAATGTAGTAGACAAGCACAGTACAGGAGGAGTTGGAGACAAGGTATCAATTGTATTATTACCAATAATAGCATCACTTGGAATACCAGTGGCAAAAATGTCAGGAAGAGGTTTAGGACACACAGGAGGAACAATAGACAAACTTGAATCAATTCCAGGATATACAACAAATATAGAAGTAGAAGAATTTATTTCAGATGTAGAAAAAATAGGAATAAGCATGATAGGACAAACAATGAATTTAGCACCGGCAGATAAAAAAATATATGCTTTAAGAGACGCAATATCATGTGTAGACAGTATTCCATTAATTGCTTCAAGTATTATGAGTAAAAAAATAGCCAGTGGAGCAAACAAACTTGTATTAGATGTAACAGTTGGGAATGGAGCTTTTATGAAAACCATGGAAGATGCAAAAAAATTATCTACAGAAATGATAGAAATAGGAAAATTATCAAATTTAGAAACCGTATGTGTATTAACAAACATGAATCAACCATTAGGATATACTGTAGGGAATACAATAGAAGTAATAGAAGCAATAAAAGCTTTAAAAGGAGACATCGCTGAAGATTTAAGACAAGTGGTACTAGAATTAGGAAGTTATATGATTAAACTAGCAGGACAAGGTGAAAATATAGAAAAAAATAAACAAAAAATGATTGAAAACGTAAAAAATGGAAAAGCTTATAATAAACTACTAGAATTAGTACAAAACCAAAATGGAGATATTTCGTATATAGAGAATACTGAAAAGTTTGAAAAAGCAAAATATATAGTTCCAGTATATGCAGAAAAAGAAGGATATATATATGAAATAAATGCCGAAGGAGTTGGAAAATTAGCATGTAAATTAGGTGCAGGTAGAATAAAAAAAGAAGACTTAATAGATAAAACAGTAGGGATAGAGATTTGCAAAAAAGTTTCAGAATATGTGCATGAGGGAGACACTTTAGCATATATACATTTAAACAAAGAAGATAAAATTAAAGAAAGTAAAAGTGAATTATTAAATATTATTAAAATTGCAGAAAAAACAAAAGAAAAAGAAAAAACAATCTTAGGAGTAATTGAGTAAAAATACTATAGTATATAACAATTTAGAAGTTTAGATTATATTGTTGCTACGTCTTAAATAATTAATATATAAAAAAGCTATTGAAAATATTTATTAAATGTAATATAATTGCAACACAAATGTAATTAAAAAGAAATATTTAATCTATTCATAAATAAAGAAGTATTTATCTGAGCATTATTGCTCAATTGAAGGCTACTGTGAAATACAAGTTTTCATAGTAAAAGGAGGTTTTTATGTTTAAAATCGGTTTAGGGCAAGACATTGGAATAGATCTAGGAACAGCAACAGTTATAGCATATGTCAAAGGAAAAGGAATAGTGCTTAGAGAACCATCAGTTGTTGCAGTAGATAGTAATACAAAAGATGTTTTAGCAGTAGGAGGAGAAGCAAGAAGAATGCTTGGGAGAACTCCAGGAAACATAATAGCTACAAGACCATTAAGAGATGGAGTAATTTCAGACTACACAGTTACAGAAAGAATGTTAAAATACTTTATATCAAAGGTTGGAGGAAAAGCGCTATTTTCACCAAGAGTAATGATATGTATTCCATCAATAGTAACAGAAGTAGAAAAAAAGGCAGTAATAGATGCAGCCTCAAATGCAGGAGCTAGAAAAGTATATTTAATAGAAGAGCCAATAGCAGCAGCCATAGGAGCCGGAATAGACATATCAAAACCATGTGGAAATATGGTAGTAGATATAGGTGGAGGAACAACAGACATTGCAGTAATATCACTAGGAGGCTCAGTAGTAAGTAGTTCATTAAAAGTTGCTGGTGATAAATTTGATGAAGCAGTAGTAAAATATATAAAGAAGAAATATAATGTAGCAATAGGAGAAAGAACAGCAGAAGATTTAAAAATTAATATAGGATGTGTATATCCTAAAATACAAGACATGGAAATGGATGTAAGAGGAAGAGATTTAATAACAGGACTACCAAAAACAATAACAGTACATTCAAGTGAGATGCTAGAGGCATTAATTGAGCCAGCAATGTCAATTGTAGATGCAGTTCATAGTGTACTAGAAAAAACACCTCCAGAACTTGCAGCAGATATTAGTGACAGAGGAATTTATATGACAGGAGGAGGATGCTTAGTAGATGGACTAGACAAATTGCTACAAGAAAAAACAGGAATAAATGTAATGATAGCACAAGATACAGTTTCATGTGTAGCACTTGGAACAGGAAAGGCCTTAGATAATTTAGATGTACTAGAGGCTAAAAGTAGAAAATAATTTAACAAATTTACTAAAGAAAAAGATTGAGTTTAAAAAGCTTAATCTTTTTATATTTTTTAAAAATTTCATAATATTACATAAAATGTCAAAAAATTGCAAAAAAATATTTACAAATTAACATAATTGATATATAATGGCGGTGCAAAATTAATTTAAAACAATTAAATTTAATAAAAGGAGGAAGATATATGAAAAAGCAATTGTATAGGCTAATTACAATAGTTCTATTAGCATTTTCAATCTTAGCCATAACACAAATGGCTGTTTACGCACAAGATAAAACAAAAATAAGTTTACTAAAGACCAGTGAAGAATCATACATTATATACATAGAAGACACAATAGACACTGAGTTTTTATTTAGTTTCAGTAATAATCAAGAAACACTAGAAGATGATTTAATCTTTCAAGCATCTGGATTAGATTCAAATGAATCTAATGTAGCATATATGTCAAAGGAGTTAGCTGAAGACTTTAAAGACGGAAAAGTATATTTGTGGGTTAAAGTTAATGATGTATTAACCTCATATGAAATTAACTTAAACCAAGCAGTTACAAATGAAGAAATAGAATTTATAAACTCAACTACTAAAAGAATAGAAGTTGACACAAATGGAAGTAAAAACACAAGTCAAGATGTTGAAGGAGTAAAAATCACACATTCACAAGGGAAAGTCACAATCACTGAAGAAGGCAATGCTTTTTCATATTATATGGTGAAAGTAGCAAATGAAGAAACAACAAATTTCGTAGAACTAGCTAATAAAATAATGAGCAGCGAAGAACTAACAAATTACGAAAGAGTTACCTTAGCTAGAGAATTTACTGATACATACACAAAAATGTTTGAAGAAATTGAAAATTGGGAAGAAGTACCTTCAAACAAAGAAATTTTACAACCTCAAGAGTCAAAGAAAAATGACATATATTTAGTGTGGTTAAGAAATGATACAACACAAGAACATGATGTCCAAATTTTAGTATGTGATGATCATCAAGATATAGAGGTAGAAGAGGCAAAAAAAGTTACGACATATGAAACTACAAAATTACCAGTAACATATGATAGTATCATTACTTTAATATTAGTTTTAGTAGCCTTAGTAGCAATAATACTAGTTTTGATAGTAGTAAAAAAGAAATTAAGCAAAAAAGAAGACTAACAGTAGAGGTGCAAAATGAAAAAAATAAAAATTTTAGATTTTGCAATCCTCATACTAGTAGTTGTAGCAATTACTATAGCAATCCTAATAGTTATAAGAATGAAAAAAAACCAAGAAACTGTAAATTTAATGGCTAATGTAGTTAATACTATAGAAGATTTACAACAAAACTTACAAAGTGAAAATTCAGAAGAAACAAAAAAACAATTGCTAGAAACAACAATACAAGGTTACAACATAGAAGGTATAATTGAAATACCAAGTATACAATTAAAATATCCAATTATAAACCAAACAAATGATAAAACCATGAAAATCTCTGTCACAAAACTTACAGGTGGTAATATAAATGAAATAGGAAACTACTGCATAGCTGGACATAACAACCTAGATGGCACAATGTTTGGAAAAATTAAAAACCTAAAAAATGGAGACACTATTAAATTAACAAATTTATATGGGGAAACTATAGAATATAAAATATTTGATATGTATGTTATTGACCCTAATGATGTAAGTTGTACTGACATTGTAGAAGAAGGAACCAGAGAGGTAACATTAATAACCTGTACAAACGGACGAAAAAACAGATTAGTAACAAAAGCTAGAGAAATATAAATTAAAATAGGGGGCAAAAAATGAAAACCAAATTTAATTATAAGAGTAAGAAAACTATTATAATTGCAATTATAGTATTAGCATTAATTGTAATCGGTGGTATAGCCGTTGGATTATTCTTAAATAGTAATAATGACACAGAAGCTATTGGAGAAAATACAACTGGAAACACTGTTAATAATAATCTTGATGAAAATACTCCATCAAATAATCAAACTGGAAGTACAGACAATAATAACATTGAAAATACAGAAAACAATGAAAATATTAACAATATAGACAACGATGGAGAAAATGCAGATAATACTGAAAATCAGGGAAATGTTAACAATACTGATAACCAAGGAAACGCAAACAATAATCAAGGAAATGTAAATAACAATCAAGAAAATGTAAATAATAATGAGGCAAATGTTACAGAAAACGAATTTGTAACAGAAAAAGTAGAAATAATACCAGAAAGAGTTATAGCTGAAAATTACTATGTATCTTGGAAACCAACTCAATTTGCCACATTAATAGATGGAGAAATCTCTTTAGAAAGAGCAAATATTGTAGCTGAAAAAACAGTAGCAAAATTAACAGCAAATGGATACAAACAAAATCCAGAAAGTGTTAAAGTTGGCGAAATATTACAATATACAATTACTTTAAAAAACACTAGTACAAAAATAAATGGATTAGCAAATGTAACTGATGCAATCCCAGAAGGAACAGAATTTATTTCAGCAACAAAAACAAATTTAAAAACAACTCCAGCAGAATACGAAAATCCAAGTGAGGTAACAACTTTAACTTGGAAAAACGTAAGAGTTGAAGCTGGAAGTGAAGTTACACTAGTAGTATATGTAAAAGTAGTAGATAAATCAGAAAACAAAGATACTACATCAGTAAAAAATGTAGCAATATTAAATGATGGAACACCAGAAGAAGAGGAAATACCATCACCAGAGACAAAAGTTGCAAACATAACATCAAACAAAGCAAGTAAAGTTATATATAATGAACAAAAACCACATGAACACATAGTGGTAGACGGTGTAAATCCTTTACATGAGCAAGACATAATTGAATACACAATTACATTAACAAATGTTGGTGAAGCAGCAGGAACAGTAAAAGTAAGTGATACTGTACCAGAAGGAACAACATTTATTAATGGTGGGGTTGTTACAATAGTAGATCAAAATGGAACAACTACATATGAAATGTCAGACTTAGAAGAAGGAATCGATGTAACGGTAGCTGCAGCAACTGAAGAAGTAGCTGGAGTTGCAACAATAACCTTTAGAGTTATTGTAAACTCATTTGATGAAGAAACAAAAGTAATCAGAAATGACATGGCAACAGTAGATGGTGAGCCTACAAACCAAACAGACGACACAGCAGAGAAAGTATATGTAGATATTCCTGTAACAAAACTATGGGCTAACATGGAAAATGATGCAGCAGAAGTTTATAGACTAAATGCTATTAAATTTCAAGTTAAAAATGGTGAAAGCGTAGTTGCAGAAAAAGTTGTAGCAGAAGTAGCAGATGAAGAAAGTGGAATAGTTGGGGAATGGAAATATACATTCACAAGCTTACCAAAATATGATGCAAATGGTAATGAAATTAATTATACAGTTGTAGAATTAGCAGTTAACAGTGAAGATCAAGCAATATTAGATACATATTATAATTCACAAATAGGAGTTCAAAAAGATTTAGCTTCAACACAAGTTACAATAACAAATACATTTGATGAAACTAAAGTTCAAGATGAAACAATTAATTTAACAGCACAAAAATCATGGGCAAATATGACAAGTGATGCATCACAAGACTATATGATAGAAAGCATCACATTAGAAGTAAGAATATATGCTCAAGATGGAAGTTATGTATTAGCACAATATAAAGAAGTAACTGCAAAAGATAACTGGACAGCAGAATTTACAGGATTAAAGAAATATGACATAAACGGAAATGAAATAGTTTACACAATTGGCGAAGTTGTAACAAACGAAGCAGATGCAGACAAATTAGCAGCATATGACAAAACTGTAGCAACAGCAGAAGATGGAACAGTAGTAGTAACAAACACATTTAACCCAGAAAAAGTGCAAGATGACACAACAGAAATAACTGTAACAAAAATCTGGGAAGACAACTTAGACAAATATACTACAAGACCAAATAATGTTACATTAACAGTAAATGGAACAAATTATACTTTCTCAGGAGCTAAAAATGTAGACAGATGGACATATACAATAAAAAATCTACCAAAATACGATGTACAAGGAAATAGAATAGTATATACAGCAACAGAGTTAGATGCAAATATACCAACAGGATATACAAGAGTATCACAAGAAGGATTAACTGTAACAAACAGAGCAAATGTAATAGTAGAAAAAACAGCACACAAAGCAAACGAAGATGGAACAATAGGAAATGTAGCAACATCTTCAGATGTATTTAAAGCAAATGAAACAGTATATTATAAATTAACATTTAAAAACGCAGGTGACTCTGTAGTAGACACAAAAACACTAACAGATATATTACCACTAAGACTTAACTTAGTTGCAATAAATGACACAGTAATAACAGAGAATATTACAAGTGGAACAGATAGCAATGGATATACATGGACAATAACAGAAAATGAAACAGGAAACACAGTAATAAACTGGACACTTACAAATGTGGCTGGAGGAGCAGAAAAAGAATTAATAATAAAAGCACAAGTTGAGGCAGAAGCAGAATATAAAGATCTATGCCAAAAAACAGGCGATACAACAGCATTCACAGCACAATTATTTGTAAGAAAAGATGGAAAAGTGCCATATGAAGGTAGTGGAACAGGATATGATAAAGAATTATATACAAGTTCACTAGGAACAGTATATTTAACAAGTAGTGACATATTCTATGATATAGAAGCAAACCTAAAAAATGATGATTTATACTATTTAATAAGAAATAACAATAAGATAACAGAAAATGTGTCAAAAGGAATAACAAGAGCAGAATTAGAAGATGCCTTAGCAAATAACGGTATTACTTTAGCATCAGATGAAGTAGTAGTATGGTATGTTATAAAAAATGAAGATGATGGATATCACATAGATGGTGTAATAAGAAAAATATCAGAATTAACATCAATAAGCAATTCAGTATATATGGATAATATAAAACAAGACGAAACAACAATCGACTTAGAAGATATCGAGATAGGTCAGAGAGGAACAGTAACAGTTAATGTAACATCAACTACAACAGCAACTGTATCAACACCAATGGATGTAGTATTTGTAATAGATGTTTCTGGAAGTATGCAAGGTAGCAATGCAACAAATATGGTAAATGCAGTTAATAACAGCATAAAAACCTTAATGTCAAAAAATTCTGAGAATAGAATAGGAATAGCTATATTTAGCGATAATGCTTCAGAGCTAGTGCCATTAGGAAAATATTCAACAACATCAAATTACTTAGAATTAAATAAGGATAAAGACAGAATAACAGAACAAGTTACTGGAAAATCAAAACGAGCAAACATTAGTGGTGGAACATATACACAATCAGGAATAAAACTAGGTGCAGAAATGTTAACAGATCCAGATTTAGACACTACATTTACAACAACTGTAAATGGAAAAACTATAACAGGAACACGTACACCAGTACTAATACTAATAACAGATGGAGAACCAACATATTATGCTGAGAGTGCTGACGCAACTACAACAAGAAAAGGAACTGGATTCGCAGGATCATCAACACCAACACATTATTATTGGACAATAAGAACAGCAAAATATTATAAAGATGCTGTATCACAAAAATATTATTCTGAGACAACAAAGCAAGCAAAAATGTTCACAATAGGAATTGGAATGGATGGAACATTAGCAACAACAATGTTAAATCCAAATAGAACTAATGTAGACCAATGTAATGATGGATCATCAGGATACAGAATAAGTGAAAAAATGAGGCTATATAATTTACTAAATAAAGAAGGTACACCTTATGCATATGATTATGCAGATGGAACAAAATCAGGTGCTCTAACAGAAAGTGATATTGAAAATTTCTTAACAAGTTCACTAGAAAGTAGTTCAGAATCTATGGTAGTAAGAGCAATAACAGCAGAAGAATCAAAAGCAAGAAGAGTTGATTTAACTAACATAGATACTACAAAAGCATTTTCACTTGAAATAATAGGAGATACAACACTAACATATTCTTCATTATCAGCAGCTCAAACAGATGGATATGTAAAAATAGATAGTAACACAAACACATATTATGTTGATTTAACAAATATATCAAGAGAAACAACCGTAAACATAAATTATTGGGAAAAATAATAAATAATTCATAAAATAAACATGTGCAAGAAATAAAAAAATTTGATATCAAATTTGATTTATAAAGAGAGCTTAATCCTGGTAAGCTCTCTTTAGTTTGGTGGTGTGAGAGGACACTGAATAAAATAATTATTCAGTTCCTACTCGATTCTAAAAAACAAGTAGGATTAGCTAGGACTGGTCTAGCCAACAATTTTTTTCTACAAGATATAATTTACAAATGTTAAAAAAACTCTTGAAAATAAATACAGCTATGATATACTAATGTCGAAATCTAAAAAAGAAAAGGTATATTGTATGAAAAATATCAAAAGAGAACTTAAAAATGTTGGAATAAAACCAATAGAAGAAATAAGTATACAAGAAAAAACAAATATTGCAGAAAAACTTGCAAATAAACTTGTAAGTTTAAATGTGCCAGAATTAAATTATAATGAAATACTTGAAAAACTTTTTCAAGCTAAAATGTATAGAGCAATAATGAACAGCAACATAGGAAAAGTAAGCTACTTCTACAAAAATAAGACAATATATTTTGAAAAAAATTTATCTTTAGTACATCTTGACGAAGATATTATGCATGAATGTATACATTATCTTCAAGACCAAAGAGAAAAAAAAGAAAAATTAAAAAGAATTGGATTATGCACATTTGAAGAATTTAAAGTTAGAGGAATGGCATTAAACGAAATAGGAATAAGCTTTATTTCAAACAAATTATTAAATAAGTATGATAAAAATAAAACATTTACACTTTTAAGCCAAATATTGTTGATAACTGGAGAAGAAGTGTTTTTAGACAGTATATTAAATAACAACGATAAATTTCAAGAAAAATTCATGGACAAAACAAATTCAGAAGTTTTATACTACAAAGTTCAAAACACATTTGATGCAATGTTTGATTTAGAGCAGATAATAAAAAGATTAAATTTTGAAGGAATGGAAAGCATAAAACCACAAAGATATTTAAGTAAAATAAATATGCACAAACATACTTTAAACTCTAAATTTTCAGAAATACAATGGGAAATTTATAACAAATACTTTTCAAGAAAAATAGAATTAATAGACAAAATAGAAGAGATAAAAGACTATAAAAAAGAAATATTTAATTTTAATAAATGGTTAGAAATCTCGGCAGATGAAATGAAATACACGAACTTTACGACAGAAAAATTTGAGAAACTAAATAAAATTGAGCTAGAAATACTTAAGTCAAATGCTAATAATAGCATGATATTAGTAGGAGATAACAAAATAAATAAAATTATAAGAAGTATTAAAAAAATGATTTTTAAGCCAAAAGAATATGAAGCAAATAAATAATTAAAATCTAAAAAATAAATGCAAAAAAATATAAAACGCCCCAATATTGGGCGTTTTATAAGAATATGTTCAGTTTATTATAATCTAAAGTAATATTCTTAAAAAATTAAGAATACCAATATTTATTAAAACCTTAAATGACACACGTTTAAAAGTATTAACAGTATTAGAAAAGATAGTTGAGCGATAATCCTTTCTAATAGTTAATGCAAGACAATTTACATTAAATTCATTAATTGTTTCATTTGTAATTAAATTATTATTCATATGTTATTCTCCTAAAATTCTTTGGATTACAAAAAAATTATATCATAATAAAAAAAATAATGCAAACACAAAAATTTTTAAATTCATCAAAGTTTCAAAGAAGCATCTAATGCTAAAGAAATCATGTTATTTAATCCGGTTTGCCTTTCCTCAGGAGTAGCAATATCTGTAATATATTTAGAATCAACAACACTCATTAGACAGCAAGCATTTTTACCAAGTAACTGAGCATTGTAAAACAAAGCAAAAGCTTCCATCTCTGCAGAAACAGGATTAAAATCATGTGGGATTCTTGATAAGAATTGTTTAACATCTGTCATATAAACATCAAAGCAATCTGTACAAACAGTATTACCAATTGTAAGTGGAATATTATTTTCATGAGCAGTTCTTTCAACGACATCATTTAACATAGCACTAGGATAAGTAATGTGACAATCATCATTATTTAAAGTCAAGGCATAATTACTCTCTGAGAAAACAGCATTTGATAGAATAATATCAAATAATTTAAGCTCGGGTTTATAAGCACCACAAGAGCCAATTCTAATTATGTTTTGGACATTATAGAATTTATAAAGTTCATAAGAATAAATTCCAACACTAGGCATTCCCATTCCGTGAGCCATAACTGAAATTTCTTTTCCCTTATATTTTCCAGTATAAGCAAACATTCCCCTAACAGAATTCACTAGGCGAAAATCCTCTAAAAAATTTTCTGTAATATATTTAGCACGAAGAGGATCACCAGGCATAATAACGGTTTTGGCAATATCACCTAAATTAGCCTCATTATGAGGTGTAGACATAAAAATCACTCCTTTATAATAATATATCCATATTATAACAGTAAAAGCAAAAAAAATCTAGGATTTTAAATTAATTAAAAAAAGCTAATCACAAAAGAACATTAAACGTTACAGTTC
This sequence comes from uncultured Clostridia bacterium, assembly GCA_944393315.1. Taxonomy (GTDB): domain Bacteria; phylum Bacillota; class Clostridia; order TANB77; family CAG-508; genus CAG-269. The sequence continues at coordinate 432 of CALXZT010000019.1, read as the reverse complement.
AGTAAGAAAATATATAAATCACTGTAATATATGTGTAATCTAAATTTAATATAAAATAGAAAATGTTTAAATAAAATAAGTACATTAAACAAAAATTTAAATGTAAATTTTAAAAAAGCTATTGAAAAACAAAAAAAAAGATGATAATATATTTGTAGTAGATTAAAAAAAAACCCCTTTTTGGGGAATTAGTTTTTTTTAATCTATTTTTTGTTTTAAACATAGTTAGGGGAGGAAAAGAAAATGAACACAAAATACATATTTGTAACAGGAGGAGTAGTATCAGGATTAGGAAAAGGAATAACAGCTGCATCTTTAGGAAGATTACTAAAAAATAGAGGATATAAAGTAACAATACAAAAATTTGACCCATACATAAATGTAGATCCAGGAACTATGAGTCCATATGAACATGGAGAAGTATTTGTAACA
>CALXZT010000018.1 GCA_944393315.1 uncultured Clostridia bacterium | reverse complement strand
ACCGTCTAAACTTATTCAAATTGGAGGCGACACCCGGATTCGAACCGGGGATCAGAGTTTTGCAGACTCGTGCCTTACCACTTGGCTATATCGCCATATTTAATAATATGTTTTACATCAAAAAATATTACTATTTTCATATTTTTTATGGAGCGGGAAACGGGGCTCAAACCCGCGACCTCTGCCTTGGCAAGGCAGCGCTCTATCAACTGAGCTATTCCCGCAATTCTTAATTTAATTATATTCAAAAGCAATTAATATAATACCAAAAATTATAATTGTTGTCAATACTTTTTAAATTTTAAGTTTTCTCACTATTTCATTTTGATTTTTATAAATACTATTTTCAGCTATTACACCTCTTACTGATGATAATGGATAAATATTTGTATTTTTACCAACTACAGTTCCAGGATTCAAAACAGAGCCACATCCTACTTCAACATTATCTCCTAACATTGCTCCAATCTTTCTTAGTCCTGTTTCAATTTGTTCATTACCATTTTTTACTATTACTAATCTGTTATCTGATTTTATATTTGATGTGATAGAAGCTGCTCCCATATGAGAATTGTAACCCAAAACAGAATCTCCAACATAATTGTAATGTGGAACTTGAACCTTGTTAAATAATATTACATTTTTTAGTTCTGTTGAATTTCCAACTACTGAATCTTTTCCTACTATTACATTTTCTCTTATAAATGCACAATGTCTTATTTCTGCATTTTCACATATAATCGCTGGACCTTTTATATATGCTGTTGGTGCTATTATTGCAGATTTTGCGATCCAGATGTTTTCTCCTTTTTTTTCGTATTCATTTTCATTTAATGTTTTTCCTAATTCTATTATAAATTCCTCTATCTTAGGTAGTACCTCCCATGGATATGTTACCTCTTCAAATATTTTTTGGGCTATTGTTTCTTTTAAATTATATAAATTACTTACTTTACATTCTTCCATTTTTATTCACCTATTAATTAATTTATAAATTGTATTTGTATACATTTTAGCACTTATTATCAAATTGTCAATTCTTATATTTTAATCAGTCTGATGGAATAGAGAAGTTAAGGTTTTTTACAGTAAATTCAAGTACGCGTAGTAAAACAAGAAAAAAAGTATTTATTGAAATGAAAAAATAATAAAAATGTAATATATTTGAAACATTTTTTTGAAACTGCAAAAAACCATTTCCGCAGAGACAAAGAAGATAGTAAAAAAACCATCAAAATAGCGATATTGACTTGTTTAAATTTAATATTAAAATATATTTAGTTATTTTATTTTTTAATGAAAGGAAAAGAAAGCATGAAAGAGAAAAAAAGAAAACAACTAATTAGAAGAACTATATTAGTAATTATAATTATATCAGTGATGTTAATTCAATTTGTTGGAAATATTAATACTGTAAAAGCATCTACAACTATATCTTCAGAAGCAAATAATGTAGATAGACTATATATTGCACTTAAAGCACTAAATGACAATGGCTGGGGATATGGATATTATGGTGGAATTAAAAGGATATGGAGCATAGTTTCATATAATGAAGATGGAACATATGTAGGTTCAACAAATAATTTATATTGTGCACAAGCAGATTATGGAAACACATGGCAACAAAATGGCACAGATGCTATTGCAACATACAATTTATCATATGATTTTAATAAAGACATAGGAACTACTCCAAGCAATATAATTAATGGAATAGTATCTGGCGAACATTTTAATGAAATACTATGGTTAGTAGATAATATGTATGTACCAGGAGAGTCAAAAAGTATAAACAAATTTTTAGAGCAAGCAGATATTTATTATAGTGAAGAAGAAGGTGGATATGTATATATATCTAGAAATAGGCATGATTATATAGAATTAGGTTTAGCAAGTGGAGATGTATATGGATATACACTAACTGAAGATGATATTATAGCAATACAACAGGCTGCTTTATGGTATTTTACGAACAATTCAAATAGTAATTATAATAGAAAAGGAATTGAGTCATGGCTACAATATACACTTAATGGTAGTGACTATTACTTCCTAACTAGTTACAGTAATAGATACGAAGGAGAGGCAAGAAATGAATTTGCAACAGTATTATTTAACTATTTTGTGGATGAAGCAGAAGCAGTAGCAGCAGAACTTGGAAGCCAAAAATATGAATTGAAGAAATCAACAGTGAAATTATGGTTATCAACTTCAGATGGAACAGAAAATGGAACTGATAATGAGGAGCAACCATTACTAGAAATACATAAATTAAAAGAATTTGATTTAGCTTTAAGAAAAGCAATTGTTTCTGTCCAAAATGAGCAAGGTGTATATAGTCAATTAAATAATATTTATGGTTCTACAGCAGATAGAATACTTAATACTGATGGAAGCATAAAACAAATAGACACAGAAACACTTAATTCAGAAACCACAGCAACATATAATCATAGAAAAGATCCAATAGTTGTAGAAGAAGGAGATATTGTAGAATATGCTATAACTATATACAACGAGGGGCAAGCTGATGGTTATGCAAAATCAATAGTAGACCAACTACCATTGACAGGTTTGATATTACAAAGCAATGATGATGTAACATCATCAACAGGAAATGTATATGAAGTGACATATTCAGCTGTAGATAATAAAGTCGAATTCAATTTAAAAAGTGCAGTACCAGTATCAATACCAGGATATGATGGTACAACATTAAGCCATGAAACATTAAAATTAAAATGTATAGTAACTGCAAATGTAGATGATGAAAATGCACAAATACTAACGAACATATCTTATATTAGTGAAGCACATAATTCAGACACAGAAGAAGATATTACTACAAGTGAAGTTGGAGCAGATAGAGATTCAGCTCCAGGTGCATATCCTACATATCAAGGAACAGAAAATGATGATAAGCAAAATGGTGTAACATATTGGAATACCACATCTCAAGATTTTGGGTATATAGGAAATAGTGAAAACTCAGCAGATTTGTCAAATTCTAATTCGTATTATAAAGGAATAGAAGATGATGATGATTTTGAAAAAATAGTTATAATGCCTAAAATGGATATAACAGTTACAAAAAAATGGGATGATAACAATAATCAAGATGGAAAGAGAGAAGACTATGAAGTAACATTAACTGGAAAGGTAGGAGATACAGTAGTATATACAGATGTTCAAACATTAGGAGAAACAGAAACGACATATACGTGGCCAGGACTAGCAAAATATTCGGCAGGTCAAGAAATTGTATATGAAGTAGCAGAAACAGGCGTACCAAATGACTATGAGGCTAGTGTGGATACATTTACAATAACAAATAAGCATGAGCCAGAAAAAACAGAAGTAACAGTAACAAAAGTATGGGATGACAACAATAACCAAGACGGAAAAAGGACAAATTACGAAGTAACCTTAACAGGAAAGGTAGGAGATGAAGTAGTATATACAAATGCCCAAACATTAACTGCAGACCAATTAACATACACATGGAAAGACCTAGATAAATATTCAAAAGGACAATTAATAACATATACAGTAGATGAAACCCAAGTACCAACAGGATATACAAAATCAGTAAATGGATACACAATAACAAACACATATGAACCAGAGAAAACAGAAGTAACAGTAACAAAAGTATGGGATGACAACAATAACCAAGACGGAAAAAGGACAAATTACGAAGTAACCTTAACAGGAAAGGTAGGAGATGAAGTAGTATATACAAATGCCCAAACATTAACTGCAGACCAATTAACATACACATGGAAAGACCTAGATAAATATTCAAAAGGACAATTAATAACATATACAGTAGATGAAACCCAAGTACCAACAGGATATACAAAATCAGTAAATGGATACACAATAACAAACATATATATACCATCAACAACAGAAATAACAGTAAACAAAACATGGGTAGATAACAATAACCAAGATGGAATAAGGCCAGATTCTATTACAATAATATTAAAAGCAAATGATGAAGAAATAGACAGAAAAACACTAACAGCAGGAGAAGATAAAATATGGCAAGAAAGTGAATTAACACATACATTTACAGATTTGCCAGGATATGAGAATGGAGTAGCTATAATATACAAGGTAGAAGAAATAGTACCAGCCGGATATATAGAAACTCAAAATGAAACAGTAGAAAATGGAACAAGAGTAATCACAATAACAAATACTCATATAGCAGATGTAGTATCTAAAGAGGTATTAAAAATATGGGATGACAACAATAACCAAGATGGAATAAGACCAAACAGTATACAAGTACAACTATATGCTGACGGAGAAGAATATGGAGAAGTAGTAACACTAACAGCAGGAGAAGATGGAATATGGCAAGATACTGAATTAAGACATACATGGAATAACTTACCAAAATATAAAGAAGGAAAGCTAATAACATATTCAGTAAAAGAAATAAATATAGCAAAAGGCTATACAGCTTCATATGGTACAGCAGAAGGAACAGAAGAGGCAGAAAGTACTGAAATTGCAACTACTAATAAAAAAATGACAGTTGCAGAAATCAGAAATTTAAATACAGTAACAATTAGAAAATCAGCAACAGTTCCAATGACATCTGCAATGCAAGTAGCAGAAGAAAAAAATGAAATTCTAACAATAGCAAATACACATATACCAGAAACAACAGAAGTAATAGTAGAAAAATTATGGAATGATAGTAATAATCAATATGAAGTAAGACCAGACAGTATAAAAGTACAACTTTTTGCTAATGGACAAATACAAGGGGAACCAATTGAATTAAATAACTCAATGAATTGGAAATATACATGGTTGAATTTGCCTAAAAGAGAAAATGGACAGGATATTGAATATACAGTGAAAGAAATTAATGCCGAAAATAAGGTGGTAGAAACTGGACAAAAATATAATGATAATTATGTAACGGCATATGAACAAAGTAATAATAAGATAACAATAATAAATACGCAATTATCATTTGACTTAAAACTTATAAAATATATTTCAGCAATCAATAATGAAGATGTTCAAAATAGATTGCAAAATGTAGATTTAAGTAAGTTAAACACATATGACGAAAACTTGAAGAAATGGATTTCAACAGGTAAATACACCTTAGAAAAAGAACCTGTTAAAGTAGAACAAAATGATTATATAACATATACATTTAGGGTTTATAATGAAGGAGATTATGATGGATATGCATTAGAAATTTCCGAAAATATTCCAGAAGAATTAGAATTTGTAAATATAACAGATGAAGTGCCAGAAAAGATGCAAGAAATGGTTCTTACATTAAATTCCGACTGGGAATATGATGAAGCGACAGGATTACTAAAAACGAATAAATTATCAGAAACCTTATTAAAAGGATATGGAAAACAAAATATAGAATATTCAGATTCAGAAAACAAAATAGATTACACTGAGATTTCAGTAATTCTAAAAGTAAAAGAAGATATTACTCAAGGTAAAGTAATAAGAAATGAAGTGGCAATATCACAAGATAAAGCCGTAGATGAAAATGGCAATGAAGTAAATGTGGATGATAGAGACTCAAACCCAAAAGAGTGGAATAAAGAAAATTCAGAAGAAACATATGATGAAGAAGGCAAATGGCCAATATATGTCGAAGATGATGAAGATTATGATAACATAATAACTAAAATTTTCGACTTAAGTTTAAGAAAAAGAATAGCACAAATTAAGGATGTTGATACACAAAAAACAAGACTATATTCAAGAATGGCAATATTAGATACAGATAATAGCCAAGCAAATACTTTATATAACTATTATAATAAATATGCATCAGTACCAGAAGTAAAAGCAGGAGATATTGTAACTTATTCATTAGTAGTGTACAATGAAGGTGAAATAGATGGATATGCTTCACTAATAGTAGACACATTACCAAAAGGTTTAGAGTTTGTAGAATATGAGCCAGGAGATGGAAGCATAAATGACAAATATGGATGGAAATTAGTAGAAGGAACAGAAAATGTGTACCAAACAGACTATTTATCATATGAAAAAGACACAAACAAGGGAACAGAAAACTCAACAATATTAAAAGCATATGAAGGAGAAGGAGAGGCATCATATCAAGAAATATATATAGAATGTAGAGTCAAAGCAGAAGTAACAAAAGAAGAATCACTATTAAATGTAGCACAAATAGCAGAAGATAGTGACGCAAATGGAGAACCAATAAAAGACAAAGACTCAGTTCCAGGAATTTCAGATGATGAAAACAACTGGAAAGAGGAAGATGATTTAGACATAGAAATTTTAGAATTACAAGAATTTGACTTAGCATTAAGAAAATTCATAACACAGATAGAAAAAGGAGAAAAGATAGAAGAAGTAACAACAAGAATACCAGAAGTAAGATATGAAGAAGAAACGAAACAAATAATATATACACATCCAAAAGATGCATTAGTAGTACATGTAGGAGACACAGTAATATATACGATAAGAGTATATAATGAAGGAGATATAGACGGATATGCAAAAACAATAAAAGATGACATACCAGAATATCTAGAATATTTACCAGAGCATGAGACAAATAAAGAATATGAATGGGTAATGTATGATGAAGAAGGAAACGAAACAGAAGAAGTAACAAAAGCAGTATACATATGCACAGAACATCTAGCAAAAGGAAGAGGAGTAGAAGCAGATGAAGAAAGTGAAGAAACAAATCTAATAAAAGCATTTAATGAAGAAGAAGAGATAAGTGAAACAAATCCAGATCACAAAGAAGTAAAAGTAGCCTTCAAAGTAAAAGACCCAAATAGTACAGAATATGAGATAGTAAACTTTGCACAAATATCAGAAGACACAGATTCAGAGGGAGATCCAATAGAAGACAGAGACTCAGAACCAGACAATGGAGAAGAGGAACCAAAAGAAGATGATGAAGACATAGAAAAAGTAAAAGTAGAATACTTTGACTTAAGTTTACTAAAATATGTAACAAAAGTACTAGTAAATGAAAATGGAGAAGAAAGAGTAATAGAAACCGGAAACGTAGGAGACGAAAATGATATAATACCCCATGTACAAATAAACAAAAAGAACATAGACAAAACAGTAGTAAAATTCATATACACAATACAAATAACAAATGAAGGGCAAATAGCAGGAGAGGCAAGAAAAATAACAGACTATGTACCAGAGGGACTAATATTTGTAGAAGAAGACAATGAATTGTGGACAGATGAAGGAAACAATGTAATATCGACAAAACAATTAGAAGGAACGGTATTACAGCCAGGAGAAACAGCGCAAGTAGAAGTAGTATTAAGATGGAAAAATGGAGCAGACAATTTAGGAGCGAAAACAAATGTAGCAGAGATTTCAGAGGATTATAATGAAGAAGAAGTACCAGACAGAGATTCAACACCAGATAATAAAAAAGAAGGAGAAGACGACATAGATGAAGCGACAGTGTTATTATCAGTAAATCAAGGTGGAGGAATACAAAGTATATATATAAACTTAGGAGTAACATTTTTAACAATAATACTAGTAGGTGGAATCTTAATTAAGAAATTTGTTTTATAAAAAGTAGAATTAATAATTTTTTAGAATATAAAAAAGAGCTTCAAAAATCAAAGATAGTACCAATATATAAAAATCCTAAAAATTTAGTTTAACAAGAGCTGAATTTTTAGGATTTGCGATTTTTATCATAAGTTATTTTTTTATCTTTTAAAATATTTTTTCAAGATATTTAGAATAATTACTAATAAAGTTATCAAAATAAAAAAACGGAGATTTTTTTAAAATAGAGTTTGCAGAATAAATATTAGCTTCACAGATTTTATAATCTTTTACATACAAAGAAAGAAGACCAATTTTATAATCCTGTAATAATGGAGCATCAAAATAATATGTACAATTAATTTCGACCCCAACATCTTTTATTTGTGATTTGTTTATAGGGTATTTAGAATATTGCAAAGTTCCAAGATAAGGCTCAATAAAATTAGAAAGACCTTTATTTACTAAAAAACGAGAAGAGGATTCTGACACCCATTTTAAAAATTCTTCTTTAACTATTGTTTCTATATCAACAATTTCAAAATTAGAAAAAGCATATTCTATAAGTTTAATACTATCTTGAGTTCTAAATTTTTTTGTATCAGCACCTAAAACTACACAAATTATATCTAATTCTCCACGTTTACAAGATGTAACTAAACAGCGATTAGCACCATTAGTAAAACCTGTTTTTACACCATATACACCTTCTAAATATCCTAAAAGTTCATTAGTATTATTAATATTTTTGGAAATACCATTTATTGAAATAGAACATCTTTTAGTAGATACAATTTTTATAAAGGTTTCATTTTCCAGAGCATATTTAGTAAGAAGAGCGAGCTCATATGCAGTAGTATAATGTTCATCATTATCTAAACCATGAGGAGTAACAAAATGTGTGTTCAGTAGCCCAAGTTCTGAAGCTTTCTTATTCATCAAATTAGCAAAATCTTCGACACTACCACCTATAAATTCAGCTAAAGCAATAGCAGCATCATTACCTGAGCATAAAAGTAGACCATATAGTAAGTCATTAACAGTAATTTTAGCATTCGCAGACAAGCCTAATCTAGAACCACCAATACTAGCAGCCTTTTTAGAAACCGTTACAATTTCAGATAAGTTTTCGACACTTTCTAATACAACAATTGCAGTCATGATTTTTGTAGTAGAAGCCATTTTTCTTTTGACATTTTCATTTTTTCCAAATAAAATAGCTCCAGTAGATTTTTCAATAATAACAGCAGCCCTTGAATTAATGTCAGGAGAAGAAGAAACTTCTCCTGAAACGGCTAAATCTTCAATATTAAATTCTTCGGAATAGTCGATATCATCTGCATAACAATAATAAGGAAAAAGAATCAAAAAAAGTAAATATGCTAGAAAGATTTTCTTTTTAAAATTCATGATAAGGTCACCTATAAAAATTATATAAAAATATGATAAGAATATGCTTAAAAACTTGAAACTACATCAGGCCTAAGAAAAAAGGCAAAAACCATTGATTTTGTAACAAAAATGTAATATAATTGTAATGCAAGTGAAAGAAATAGGCAAAGCTTGGCAAAGCAGTTTCCGTAAGCAGAATTCAAGCACGTAAAATTAGACGGAAAATAGCACGAATAAAGGTATTGACTAAAATTAAATATAGGTTAAAATATAAATTAGTAATAAAAGGAGTAATTTGTATGAAGAAACAAACAGTATTTAAAAAATTATTATCAAGCATTATAGTTGCAATTATAGTTTTAGGACAATTCAGTAGTTATAGAATTGTGTCAGAGGCTGCAACGATTGATGGTGGAGAAGGACCAATGTATTTATCATTATCCAAAACTAATAAAGATGAAGAAAACAGTATTGGTTATGGTTTCGGAATGGACGCAGATGGTAGTAAAGGTGAGCCTATATGGAACATTATGAAGGCAGATGATTTAAACGGAACTGGTGAAGTAGTAAGTTCAAATATATACTGTATAAAGGCTTCACATGGTGTAACATGGAATACTAATGGAAATCCTTCTAAATGGGTAGAATATAACCAAAATTATGATGTACCTTTAAAAGAAGGAACAGTATCAACAGTAGCAAATGATGTATTATTTGGCGAAGCGGAATATAAAAATGAAATTTTATGGATAATAGACCATTTATATGTACCAGGAGAGTCAGATTTCAATAAATACTTGAATGAAGCAGAGATATATTATGATGATTATGATGAAGGGTATTCTTATGTAGGGTCTAACGAGAATTTTAGCTCAGACTCTTTTGCAGAGACAGTTACAGAAGATGATATTATAGCAGTACAACAAGCAGCAATTTGGTATTTTACAAATGGAGGAGTATATGATAAAAGAGAAATTTCAAAATGGCTACAATACACAACAGACGAATTATTACAAGATGAAAATTCAACAAATAAGTACCCACAATTAGCAAGTGAACATGAAGGAAGAGATGTACATGCTACAGTTATATACAATTATCTTATAGACCAAGCAATTGAACAAACCAAATCTCTTAAAGATAACAATGAGCAATACCAATTAAAATATTCAACAGCAAAATTATGGCTATCTACTTCAGAAGGAGCAGATAATGATGAACAACCAGTAATAGAAGTTCACAAAAAAGAATTTGACTTAAGTTTGAGAAAAACAATAGTAGAAGTTAAAGATAATGAGGGTAATGTAAAAAGCATAGTAAACAGTGAAGGAAATGATGCAACAAGAGTAGTAACAGTTGATGAAACACCATTAAATGATGAAACAGACAAAACAACAGCAAATTATAAACATAGAAAAGATCCAGTAGCAGTTGAAACAGGAGATACAGTAAAATATGCTATTACGATTTACAACGAATGCCAAATAGATGGGTATGCTAATATGATAAAAGATCAATTGCCAGGGACATGGGGAAGTGGATTAAGATTACAAAGCAATTCTGGAACTGTAACATCAACATCAGGAAATATTTATAATGTTCAATATGACACTACAAATAACATAGTAATACTTACAATGGCAGAGAATTCTCCAAAAAATGTTATACCAGCATATGATGGAGAAGGAGGTCCAGAATCAGAAACAGTTTATATAGAATGCAAAGTAATGGGAAATCCTGATGCAAAAAATCAGAAAATATTAACAAATATAGCGTACATAGCAAAACAATATAATGCCGAAAATAGCACGATTGAGGACAGAGATTCATATGTAGAAAGGTTTCCTCAATATACAGGAAATGCATTAATAACAGATGATATAGGATATACTGGGAAAGAGACTAATCCAACAGATTCAGCTTCTCTATCAAGTAATGAAACATACTATGAAGGTCAGGAAGATGATGATGACTTTGAAAAAGTTGTAATACTTCCAGAAAGTTTTGATTTAAGTTTAAGAAAAAATATTACAAAACTTAATGGAGAAGAAGTAGATACTAGAGCACCAGACATAAATACAGATAATTTAAATAATGGAACAGAAACAACTGCAGTGTATAACCACAGGAAAGACGCAGTATCAGTGAAAACTGGAGACACAGTCGAATATAACATTACAATATATAACGAAGGAAGTATAGACGGAGTTGCAAAATCAATAAAAGACCAATTACCAACAGGATTAAAATTTGATTTGGAGCAATTTAGTAAAGAAGGAGACAAATATTTTACAACCTCATCAAAAGGTAACAAGTATAATGTAACTCATGATGAAGAAAACAATATAGTAACATTCACATTAGAAGAAACAAAAATAGAAAATATAAAACTATTAAAAGCATATACAAATGGAAATGATTTAGACCAAGATGTAATAACATTAGAATGTATAGTTGATTGTACGGCAGATGATAAAGAAAATATTTATTTAACAAATATTGCTTACATATATACAGCAATTAGATATGATGGAACAGACAATGGAACAATAGTAACAGATCAAAAAGCTGGAACCGAAAATGGCTCAGAAGCAGACAGAGATTCAGAACCTTATACATACCCAACTGAAAAAGCAGAAGACTTAAAAACAATAGGAAACATTGGATACATAGGAAATAATACAGCAAATAGCGACAAGAATTTATCAGAAAATGTTTATTTCGAAGGGGAACAAGATGATGATGACTTTGAAAAACTAGTAATATCACCAAAAGCATTTGATTTAAAATTGATTAAATTCATAACAGAAATAAATGATGAAGCAACTGGAAATAGAGTGATAAGTGTAGATACGAGTAAGTTAAACACAACTGATGCAGAAACAACTGCACAATATATATTAGAGAAAAATCCAGTATCAGTTAAAGCTGGAGATTTTGTAACATATACATTAAGAGTTTACAATGAAGGACATTATGATGGATATGCCACAGAAATTTCAGAAGACATTCCAGATGGATTAGAATTTATAGTAATAGCAGATGGAGTAATATATTCTTGGGATGGAGTACAACAAAAAGACATAACAGAAGAAATTAAGGCTTCAGATATGTATGAGAAAATTTTAGATATAAACTCAAACTGGGGATATAATTTAAACTCTTCAACAATAACGACAAATGCATTAAATGAAGAGTTAATAAAAGCATTTGGAAAAGAAGATGTTGAATATGCCGATGCTGAAAATAAAATAGATTACAAAGAAATTCAAGTAATATTTAGAGTAAAAGAAGATGTAGAACCAAATATAACAATAAGAAACGAAGCAGCTATATCTCAAGATAAAGCCGTAGACGATAATGGAGAGGAAATAGACATATCAGACAGAGATTCAAACCCAGAAGAGTGGAATAAAGAAAATTCAGAAGAAACATATGATGAAGAAGGCAAATGGCCAATATATGTAGAAGATGATGAAGATTATGACAACATCATAACAAAAGCATTTGATTTAAGTTTAAGAAAACAAATCATAAAAATAAATGACGCTTTATATACAAACAGATATGCTACACTTTTGGATAGTAAAGAAGAGCAAGAAAGCACAAAAACATTATATGATTATTATGATGTATATAGTAATATACCAAAGGTAAAAGCAGGGGATAAAGTAACATACTCAATAAGAGTATATAATGAAGGAGACATAGATGGATATGCTTCACTAATAGTAGACACATTACCAAAAGGTTTAGAGTTTGTAGAATATGAGCCAGGAGATGGAAGCATAAATGACAAATATGGATGGAAATTAGTAGAAGGAACAGAAAATGTGTACCAAACAGACTATTTATCATATGAAAAAGACACAAACAAGGGAACAGAAAACTCAACAATATTAAAAGCATATGAAGGAGAAGGAGAGGCATCATATCAAGAAATATATATAGAATGTAGAGTCAAAGCAGAAGTAACAAAAGAAGAATCACTATTAAATGTAGCACAAATAGCAGAAGATAGTGACGCAAATGGAGAACCAATAAAAGACAAAGACTCAGTTCCAGGAATTTCAGATGATGAAAACAACTGGAAAGAGGAAGATGATTTAGACATAGAAATTTTAGAATTACAAGAATTTGACTTAGCATTAAGAAAATTCATAACACAGATAGAAAAAGGAGAAAAGATAGAAGAAGTAACAACAAGAATACCAGAAGTAAGATATGAAGAAGAAACGAAACAAATAATATATACACATCCAAAAGATGCATTAGTAGTACATGTAGGAGACACAGTAATATATACGATAAGAGTATATAATGAAGGAGATATAGACGGATATGCAAAAACAATAAAAGATGACATACCAGAATATCTAGAATATTTACCAGAGCATGAGACAAATAAAGAATATGAATGGGTAATGTATGATGAAGAAGGAAACGAAACAGAAGAAGTAACAAAAGCAGTATACATATGCACAGAACATCTAGCAAAAGGAAGAGGAGTAGAAGCAGATGAAGAAAGTGAAGAAACAAATCTAATAAAAGCATTTAATGAAGAAGAAGAGATAAGTGAAACAAATCCAGATCACAAAGAAGTAAAAGTAGCCTTCAAAGTAAAAGACCCAAATAGTACAGAATATGAGATAGTAAACTTTGCACAAATATCAGAAGACACAGATTCAGAGGGAGATCCAATAGAAGACAGAGACTCAGAACCAGACAATGGAGAAGAGGAACCAAAAGAAGATGATGAAGACATAGAAAAAGTAAAAGTAGAATACTTTGACTTAAGTTTACTAAAATATGTAACAAAAGTACTAGTAAATGAAAATGGAGAAGAAAGAGTAATAGAAACCGGAAACGTAGGAGACGAAAATGATATAATACCCCATGTACAAATAAACAAAAAGAACATAGACAAAACAGTAGTAAAATTCATATACACAATACAAATAACAAATGAAGGGCAAATAGCAGGAGAGGCAAGAAAAATAACAGACTATGTACCAGAGGGACTAATATTTGTAGAAGAAGACAATGAATTGTGGACAGATGAAGGAAACAATGTAATATCGACAAAACAATTAGAAGGAACGGTATTACAGCCAGGAGAAACAGCGCAAGTAGAAGTAGTATTAAGATGGAAAAATGGAGCAGACAATTTAGGAGCGAAAACAAATGTAGCAGAGATTTCAGAGGATTATAATGAAGAAGAAGTACCAGACAGAGATTCAACACCAGATAATAAAAAAGAAGGAGAAGACGACATAGATGAAGCGACAGTGTTATTATCAGTAAATCAAGGTGGAGGAATACAAAGTATATATATAAACTTAGGAGTAACATTTTTAACAATAATACTAGTAGGTGGAATCTTAATTAAGAAATTTGTCCTATAAAAAGTAGAAAATTTATTGTATAAAATTACAACTTAATAGAAAGAAAAGTGAAAATCTCATTTTTCTTTCTATTTTACTATTAAAGTAAAAAGTTAAAATACAATGTTATTGAAGAAAAATCGATTGACTCCCAAAATTCATTATGATATAATCAAACATAGCAAAGTATGAGAGGTGAATACAAATGAATCAAATCCTTTATACAGGTGGAAAAAATAAAAGAAGTTCAATGACAGATACACAAAAAATAGTAATATTTTTTGCTGTAATAATAATAATATTTGCAATATGTGCAATAGGACTAGGAACAAACTTATTAAGCAAAGTAAAAAGCGAGAATGTTGGACAAGCCGGAAATGGCACTAATACAACTCCAAGTGGACAAGATAATACAGAATATATACAAATTACTTTTGGATCTGAACTAGGAGGGGTAAAAGTTAATGCTCAAAGTCTTACAAATGTAAAAATAGAAAGTATAACATATTGGTGGGAAGGGGACGAAAAAACAACTACTCAAATTTCAGATACACAATATGAAACAGTTATACCATCTAAACAAGGAACCCATTATTTATATGTAGAAGCAATAGATGAAAACGGAAACAAGAAGGAGGCACAACAACTAGTAATTGGTGATTCAGGGCCAGAAGTTACAATACTTACAGATGGTGTAAGTAACTATGTTATAAGAATTAATGATGATGAAGAGATAAGCAAAGTAGTAATAACATTGAATAGTGAGACACAAGAAATTGAAGTAAATAACCAAGAATTTGAATATATGGTTGCTATTCCTCAAGGAGATAGTCTAATTGAAGTTACGGCATATAATTCAAATGGATTATCAACTAACAAAAAGGCAAAAGTAACAAATTTCGGAGGCTAAAATAGGAGGTAACATGCAAAAAGAAGTATATATAATAGATGATGATGAATCTTCATTAGCAGTATTTAAAGCACTGTTTAAAAATGATACTGATTATAAATTTATAAGTGTAAAATCAGAACAAATAGATGTAGCATTAAATAATATACCATCTTTAATAATAATAAATGAAGATGCAATAAAAAGAGATATAGTAGAACTATGTAACCAAATAAGAAGAGATGAAGATAATACAATTACTCCTTTAATAATAGTTTCTTCAAACACTAACAAACAACATAGAGTAGAAATTTTAAAAAGCTCAGTAGAATATTATATAAAAAAACCAGTAGATGAAGAATATTTATACTATACAATTAAAAATTTACAAAGGTTACTTTCCATAAATAGGACAATAAGCCCATTAACAGGACTTCCAGGAAATGTGCAAATACATGCAGAATTGAAAAAGAGATTAACAAAGAAAGAGGAGTTTGCAGTACTATATATAGATTTAGACAATTTTAAAGCTTATAATGATGTATATGGATTTTTAAAAGGAGACCAAATAATACAATTTACATCAGAAGTAATATTAAATGGAATACATACTTTTTTTTCAGAAGGAGCATTTGTTGGACATATAGGGGGAGATGATTTTATTGCAATAGTTCCTTATGAAAACATAGAACACTTATGCCAAATACTAATAGCATCATTTGACAAAGGTGTAAAGAAATTCTTTACAGAAGAAGACCAGAAAAAAGGTTATATAGAAGTAGAAAACAGAAAAGGAATTATAGAGCCATTTCCATTAACTTCTATTTCAATAGGAGTAGTTGTGGCTGAAAAAGGCAGATTTGCAAACATATTAGAAATAGGAGAAGTAAGTACACAAGTTAAACATTTAGCAAAATCTATACAAGGAAGTAGCTATGCAATAGATAGAAGAAAACACGAATAAATAACAGATTGAAAGCAAATAAGAATAAAAAGAAAAAGCTTTCATATAAATATAATAATATTTATATGGAGGCTTAATTTATGATTATATTAAGTAAAAAAAGAATAACATTAATTTTAACCTGTGTCTTAGTGGGAGTATTTGCTTTTATGTTTCAGACATCTAAAACTCAAACAACAGAAACAGTGCCAACAGTGACTTTACCAGTAAGTGGAAAAACTATAGTAGTAGATGCTCGGGCATGGAGTTCCAGATGAAGGTGCAGAAAGTTCGCAAGGAACTACAGAAGCACAAACAAATCTAGCAATTGCATTAAAATTGCAAAACCTATTGGAGACGAGTGGCTGTACAGTAGTACTTACGCGTTCAGATGCAAATGGAATATACGATATAGATAGCAAAACATTAAAGCAGAAAAAAATATCAGATATACATAATAGAGTAAAAATAGGAAATGAAAGTCAGGCAGATATATTTGTATCTATCCATTTAAATAAAATTCCTGAACAGCAATATTCTGGTTGGCAATGTTTTTATAAAGAAGGAAATGAGCAAGGACAAAAATTAGCTGTATCTATTCAGGAAAATCTAAATACAGCTATACAAAAAGAAAATAATAGAGTTGCACATACAATAGACAATGTATATATAGTTAAACATGTAGAAATACCAACAACTATAGTAGAGTGTGGATTTTTATCAAATCCGGAAGAAGAAAAACAATTATTAAATGATGAATACCAAAATAGATTAGCATGGGGAATATATAATGGAATAATAAATTATTTTTACCAATAATGGTTATTAACTTCTCTCATAAATTTACAAAATTTTGGCTATAGCATTGACTTTTTAGCATTTTGAGTATATTATAATAATGTAAAAAAGTGTTGAAAAATCCTAAGGAGGAAAATTATGGGAGAAGTTATAGTTATCACATCAGGAAAAGGCGGAGTAGGAAAAACAACAACAACAGCAAATTTAGGGTCAAGCTTAGCACTAGAAGGAAAAAAAGTTGTATTAATAGATACAGATATTGGATTACGTAATTTAGACGTAGTTATGGGACTTGAAAACAGGATAGTATATGACATTGTAGATGTTGTTGAAGGCAAATGTAAATTAAGACAAGCTCTTATAAAAGATAAAAGATTTAAAGAGCTTTATTTATTACCAGCCGCACAAACACGAGATAAAAGTGCAGTAAATGAAGAACAAATGAAAGAACTTACAGGAAAATTAAAAGAAGAATTTGACTATATACTTGTAGACTGCCCAGCAGGAATTGAACAAGGCTTTAAAAATGCGATTGCAGGTGCTAATCGCGCTATTGTTGTGACTACTGCAGAAATATCATCAATAAGAGATGCTGATAGAATTATTGGATTATTAGAGTCTTCAGAAATTAAAAATCCAGAATTAGTAATAAATAGAATTAGACCTAATATGGTAAAAAAAGGTGAAATGATGGATGTTGATGACATAGTAGATTTGTTATCAATAGAGTTAATAGGGGTAATACCAGATGATGAATATATTATTACTCAAACCAATAAGGGTGAACCGGTAATCCAAAACAAAAAGGCCCCATCAGGAAAGGCTTATTTAGAAATAGCAAAAAGAGTTTTAGGAGAGAACATAGAAGTTACAATACCTGGAAGAGAGAAAGGATTTTTTGCGAAAATTAAAAATATATTCAAAAAATAATACAAATGTGGGGGTATAAAGAATGTGGGAGAGCATAATGAAATTTATTAGAAAACTTACTAAAAAAGAAGATCAAACATTAAATTCTAAAGATGCAGCAAAAGAAAGATTACATCTAGTTCTAATGCAAGATAGAGCAAATGTATCAGCTGACTTTCTAGAATTAATGAAACAAGAAATAATAGAAGTAATAAAAAAATATATAGATGTAGACGAAAGTGCAATAGATGTAAGGCTTACAAATAAAGATAATGGAGATGGTACAAAAGGAGCTCCTGCGTTATATGCAAATATTCCAATAATAAACATAAAAGATGAAGTAAGACAAAATAGTAAAACAAATACACAACAAAATTCAGAGGATACTGCAAATACAGAAGAAAGTGAAGTAAAATCACAAATAAAAGAGCAAGAAGAAAAAGAAGATAAAGTGCAAGATGATACTCATGACAATAAAGAAAAAGACGAAAAAACAGAAGAATCTAGCAAAGAAGAAGCAGATGAAAAGGAAGTAGCCAAAAAAACAGAAAAATAAACTAAAAGAGTGATTTAATGAAAAAAAGAATTTTAAAAAACATGGAATGGTGGATAGTAATATGGGGGATAGCGCTTAGTATAATAGGAGTAATAGCGCTATTTTCTGCTACATCAGAAACAAATTATAATGAATTTACAAAGCAAATAATATGGATTGCAATAAGTTTAGTAGCAATGTTTATAGTAATGCTAATAGACTATAATTTGTTAGTAAAAATATCACCGATTTTATATGTAATATTTATAATTTTATTAGTTCTAGTATTATTTACTGAGCCGATAAATGGAGCTTCAAGTTGGTTTACAATTGAAGACTTTGCATTTCAACCATCAGAATTTGCTAAAGTCGTAGTAATATTATTTTTAGCCTTTTCAATGTCAAAAATACAAGAAAAGAAAAAAGAAGAAATAAATAAACCATGGAAACTAATAATAATATTATCAATTGTTGCATTACCATTACTATTAATACTAATGCAACCAGATTATGGAACAGCTTTTGCATATATAATGGCCTTAGCATTAATGCTATTTACTGCAGGATTAGACAAAAAATATATACTAATAACTGTTCTACTAATAGCAGTTCTTGCACCAATTTTATATGTGTATGTTCTTCCATCTCATGCTAAAACAAGAATTGAAATATTTTTAAATCCAGAAGCAGATCCAAGAGGAGCTGGATATAATGTCATTCAATCAAAACTTGCAATAGGTGCTGGTGGACTTACAGGTATGGGTTTAATGAAAGGAAATCAAACACAATTAGGTTATTTGTATCCTAAGACAACAGATTTTATATTTTCGGTAATTGGTGAGGAGATGGGTTTCATAGTATCATGTACAGTAATAATACTATATATACTAATAATTACAAAAATTATATATATAGCTAAAACTGCAAAAGATGATGAAGGATCATATATTGCAATTGGAATAGCGGGAGTCTTTTTATTTCATATGCTTGAAAATATAGGAATGACTATGGGATTATTGCCAATTACAGGTGTACCTTTGCTATTTGTAAGTTATGGTGGAAGCTCAATGATAATCAGCTTTATATGCTTAGGAATATTATTAAATATAAGCGGAAAAAGACAAAAAACAATATTTGTAAAATAAGAAGTAGGAAATAATAAATGTATTTAAAAAAACTAAAAATAGGAAATATAGAATTAGAAAATAATTTAATATTAGCGCCAATGGCAGGTATAACAGACCTGCCTTTTAGAAGTATATGCAAAAAATATGGACCGGGGTTAGTATGTACAGAAATGGTAAGCTCAAAAGCTATATTTTATGGAGATGAAAAAACAAAATTGTTACTGAACACTAGAGGAGAACAAAGACCAATTTCAATGCAAATCTTTGGAAGTGATGTGGAAACTATGGGGCATGCAGCAAAAAAGCTAAGCAAATTAGCAGACATTTTAGACATTAATATGGGATGCCCAGCACCAAAGGTTGTAAAGAATGGAGATGGAAGTAAGCTATTATTAGATTTAGACAAAGCAGAAAGAATAATAAAAGTTGTAGTGCAAAATTCTAGAGTTCCGGTAACACTTAAATTTAGAAAAGGTTGGAATAACGAAAATATAGTTGCTTGTGAGTTAGCACAAATTGCAGAAAAATCAGGAGTATCAGCAATTACAATTCATGGAAGAACACGCGAAGAATATTATGGTGGTAAAGCGGATTTAGACATAATTAAAAAGGTAAAGCAATCTGTAAAAATTCCTGTTATCGGTAATGGAGATATTATTGATGAAGAATCAGCATTAAAAATGTTTGAATACACAAAAGTAGATGGAATTATGATAGGAAGAGGTGCAATGGGAAATCCTTGGATTTTTGCCCAAATAAAGTACTATTTAGAAACAGGAGAAAAGTTACCAAGACCTACAAATGATGAAAGATACGAAATCTTAAAGAAACATATAGAACTTGAAATTAAAGAAAAAGGCGAAGTTGTAGCACTTAAAGAAATGAGAAAACATATTAGTTGGTATACTAAAAATATGAAAGATTCAAGTGCATTTAGAAATGAGATTAATCATACGGATAATAAGGAAAAACTAATGGAGTTAATAACAAATTATTTTGAAGTCGAAAAAAATAATTAAATTTTATAATATAAAACAAAATGTTAAAGTAAGCCTAAACTTATTAAACAAAAAAGTTTAATAAGTTAGGTTTATTTTTATGTAATATTATTTAATAAAAAATAATAAACATTATAAAAAGGAGGTTTTATGAAAAAGAAATATTGGTTAATATTATTAATTATAATAATTGGAATAATAATTGCAACAATAATTTTTTCTAAAAATACGGCTAAAGTTTTAAAAAATGGAAATACTAAAACTAGTCAAGAAATTGTAGATTACATTTTAAATATTAG
>CALXZT010000017.1 GCA_944393315.1 uncultured Clostridia bacterium | reverse complement strand
AAAAAATAGAAGACTTAATGTCAATTTAAGATATTATTAAAAAATTAAAACAAGCCTTATAAATTCAGTATTTTAAACAAAATAAGAATAAAAATAAAATCACTAAATAAATATTATTAAGTGATTTTTTTGTTTCAAAGCCTATACAAAAAATAAAATTAGTTATATAATGTATGCGGAAATTACTACACTTAAATAAGTGAAGTATTTAATAATATTTGAAAGAGGAAAAATTATGGAATTAAAAGAACTTTTAGTAGGATTAGAAGAAATTAAAGGAAAAGGAAAATTAGATATTAAAATAACAGGAGTAGAAAGCAATTCACAAAAAGTAGAAAGTGGATATGTATTTATCGCAATAAAGGGTTTTACAGTAGATGGACACGATTATATTGAAAAAGCAATAGAAGCTGGAGCAGTAGCTATTGTTGTTCAAGAAGGCTGTGATTTAGAATTAATTAAAAAATTAGAAAATATAACAATAGTAATGGTACCAGACACAAGGAAGGCATTAGCAATTATTAGTAGTAATTTCTACAAAAATCCATCAAAAAAACTAAAATTAATAGGAGTAACAGGAACTAAAGGGAAAACTACAACTACCTTTATGATAAAAGAAATTTTAGAAAAGGCAGGTAAAAAAGTAGGATTAATAGGAACAATTGCAACTTACATAAATGGAAAAAATATGGGGGATAATGACAGAACTACTCCAGAAAGTCTAGAATTACAAAAAATATTTGCTCAAATGGTAAAAGAAAATGTAGAATATGTAGTAATGGAAGTATCATCACAAAGTTTAAAACTACATAGAGTAGATGGTTGCGAATTTGAAATAGCTATATTTACCAATTTATCAGAAGACCACATTAGCGAAAAAGAGCATCCAGACATGAAGGATTATTTCGAATCAAAACTAAAAATATTTGATATGGCAAAAAAATCATATGTTAATGTAGATGACTTATATGGAGCAAAAATTCCGAGCATATTTAAAGATAAAGATATAACTACATATGGTATAGATAATTACTGTGAAGTGTTAGCAAAAGATATTACAATAACAAACTCATATGTCGATTTCAAAGTAAAAATGGGTGAAAGAAATGAAAGAGTAAAAGTAGGAATTCCAGGAAGATTCAGTGTATATAACTCATTAGCAGCAATATGTGTAGCGAGAAAATTAGGAATAGATACTGAGACTATAAAAAAAGCACTTCTAGAAGTAAGAGTACCAGGAAGATCAGAACTAGTGGACAATAATAAAGAATTAACAATTATGATAGATTATGCACATTCACCAGAAAGTTTAGAAAACATATTAAGAGCCTGTAAAAGCTATACACGCGGAAAAGTAATTTCAGTATTTGGATGCGGAGGAGATAGAGATGCTAGAAAAAGACCAATAATGGGAGAAATTTCTGGAAGAATAGCAGATTATACTATTATCACTTCTGATAATCCAAGAACAGAAAAGCCAGAAAAAATTGTAAATGAAATTGAAAAAGGTATAAAAAAGACAAAAGGAAATTACACTGTAATAGTAGACAGAATAGAAGCTATAAAAACAGCTATAAATATGGCTAAAAAGAATGACATGATAATATTAGCTGGAAAAGGACATGAAACATATCAAGAAATAAATGGAAAAAAATACCCATTTGATGAAAGAGTAATTATAAAAGAAATTCTTTCTAAATAACCAAAAGTGGTAAACAAGAGAAAAAACTAAAAGAAAGGTATGAGAAAATTGGATTTTCAAACAAAAATATTATTAATATCATTTGCTTTAACTGTAGTGTTATCTTTAATTATTATTCCAATATTAAAACGTCTTAAGGTAGGGCAAATAGAAAGAGAAGACGGACCTGAATCACATCTAAAAAAGCAAGGAACTCCTACAATGGGGGGAATAATAATAATAATCGCAATTACAGCGGTTACGATACTAGCATATTTTTACTATACAAAACAAGGCGATGAGGAGATGGCTAGAAATATTTTACCAATTTTATGTCTAACAGTTGGATTTGGACTAATTGGATTTATAGATGATTTTAAAAAATTGGTATTAAAAAACACAAAAGGGTTACGACCAAGCTTTAAGATTTTAGGATTATTATTTATTTCTGTTGCCTATATAATATACTTACTAAAAGGAATAAATTTAGGAACAGATACATATATACCGATTTTAAAAGAGTACATAACAATTCCAATATGGGCATATATACCATTTGCAATATTAGTAATACTTGCAGGGACAAATGCAGTAAATTTGACTGATGGAATAGATGGACTATCTTCAAGTGTTACAGTAATCATAATAACATGTTTAGCAATAATTGCAACCATTTTAGGAGTAAAAGAACTAGTTATTTTTTGTTCAATTGTAATAGGTGCAGTATTAGGATTTTTGATGTTTAATATGCAACCAGCTAAGGTATTTATGGGAGACACAGGCTCATTATTTTTGGGGGGAGTAATATCAGGGGCAGCTTTATATTTAAAAATGCCTATTTTACTACTTGTAATTGCTATAATACCAGTAATAGAAACAATATCTGTAATAATACAAGTATTACATTTTAAAAGAACTGGTAACAGATTCTTTAAAATGGCTCCAATACATCATCATTTAGAATTATCAGGATGGAGGGAAAATAAAATAGTAATAGCATTTAGTATAGTAACACTTATTGTATGCACAATAGGGCTACAAATCATATGACAAACTAAAGAATAAGTGCCATATTCAATAAGAAAGGAATGATAACCAAAATGGCAAACAAGAAAAAAGTAAAAACCTATTCAAGTTTTTTAAACAATTCTATAGACTTTACTTTACTTATAGTTTTACTAATACTTTTGTCAGTAGGACTAATAATGGTATTATCAGCAAGTTCACCAAAATCATTATCAGATTATGACACCAGTTACCACTTTTTTATAAGACAACTGATTTTTGCACTATTAGGACTTTTGGCAATGGCAATAATATCTAAAATTGATTATCGATTTTATCAAAAATTTTACAAATTAGCTTGGATTATTTCAGTAGTTTTATTAGCATTGGTATTACTTATAGGAACTGAAGCGAATGAAGCAACAAGATGGATAAAAATAACAGAAAGCCTATCATTTCAACCATCAGAAATTGTAAAATTTCTAATGATAGTATTTTATGCGGGAATATTAACTCGTAATCGAGATGAATTAGGAAACTTTTGGGTAGGGCTTGTAAAACATATTTGTATGTTAGCACCAATAATTGTATTGTTGTTATTAGAGCCACACTTTAGTGTATCAATTGTAATATTAGGAACTTGTTGTGTAATGATGATAATGGCAGGTTGTAAATTTTGGCAATTTGTTACAGCTGGAGTTTCAGTAGGAGTTCCGACAATAGTAGCAATGGTAATGATGGAAGGTTACAGACTAAAAAGAGTTACAACTTTTTTAGATCCGTGGAGTGACCCAAAAGATTCAGGATGGCAAGTAATACAAAGTTTATATGCTATTGGTTCAGGAGGATTATTCGGACTAGGATTAGGAGAAGGAAAACAAAAGTACTTATATTTATCTGAACCACAAAATGACTTTATATTTGCAATATTAGCAGAGGAGATGGGATTTGTTGGTTGTGTATTTGTAATTATACTATTTGCTATACTAATATGGAGAGGAGTCCTAATTGCAATGAAAGCACCGGATATGTTTGGAAGTCTAATTGCTGTTGGAATAACAACTTTAATAGCAATACAAGTAATAATTAATATTGCAGTTGTAACCTCTTCAATGCCAGTAACAGGAATGCCACTACCATTTTTCAGTTATGGAGGAACTTCGTTATTCATATTACTATGTGAAATGGGTGTATTGTTAAACATATCAAGAGCAACCAATAGTGGAAATTAGAAAAACATAAAAAAGGAGAATATAGTAAATATGAAAGTAATAATTGCAGCAGCAGGAACAGCTGGGCACATAAACCCAGGAATAGCTATTGCAAATAAAATAAAACAAGAAGAAAAGAATTCAGAAATTATATTTTTAGGAACAACAAGAGGACTAGAAAATGATTTAGTTCCTAAAGCAGGATATGAGCTAAAAACAATTGATGCTTATGGACTAAGTAAAGAAATTTCAATATCAAATATAAAAAAAATATTAAAAACTATCAAAGGAGTAGGAGAAGCAAAAAAAATAATAAAAGAATTTAGACCTGATATTGTAATAGGAGCAGGTGGATATATATGTGGGGCAGCAACGATTGCAGCAAACAAGTATCATATCCCAGTAGTTTTACATGAAAGCAATGCCTTTCCAGGAAAAGCAGTAAAAATGTTAGCAAAAAAAGCAGACAAAATATTAATATCTTTTAAAGATGCAGAAAAAAGAATAAAAAATGCAAACAAAATTGTATATACAGGAACACCTACTAAAATAGCTAAAAAGGAATATAGCATAAACAAGAGAAATGAAATAATTAAAAATATGCGGATTATCAGAAATAAAACCAATTGTGCTGATTTTTGGAGGAAGTCAAGGGGCACAAAAAATTAATGAAGCTTTAATTGAGATTTTAACCGAAAAATTAGCTAAAAATTACCAAATAATTTGGGCAACTGGTCAGAAACAATATGATATGATAAAAAAAGCATTAAATGAAAAGATGCTAGATATTAATAATATAGAAAATTCTAAAATTGTACCATATATATATAATATGGAAGAAATAATGAATATCTCAAATGTCATAGTAGCAAGAAGTGGAGCAATGACTATTGCAGAAATCTCTAATCTTGGTAAACCATCAATTTTAGTACCACTCCCTAATGTGAGCCAAGACCACCAATTATACAATGCAAAAGTACTAGAAAAAGCTGGCGCGGCTAAAATTATATTAAATGATGAATTAACAAAAGATAATTTAAATGATTGTATAAACTCGATAATTATGGATCAAGACCTAATGAAAGCAATGGGAGAAAATGCACTTAAAGAAGCTTCTTACAATGTAGAAGACAAAATTTACAAAGAAATAAAAGAAACCATACATAATTATAAAAAATAAATGAGGATATAATAATGGAACAAAAACAAATAATATTTATGTTTTTTTATACAATAATAGTTATATTACTTACAATATTAGTATATAAAGTATTTGCACGTCCTAAAAGGAAACTAATTGAGAGTGTAAATAAAAATAAGACTGAAGAATTAGACATAAACAACAGAATATTTTTACATATGACAGATGGAATTATTGCCTTTAATATAGAAGGAAAAATAATATTGATAAATCCAGCAGCAAAAAAATTACTAAGTATTTCACCAGAAGATGCTACTTTTGAGGATGTATTTGGTAAATTTAATTTAGATATAAACATGGAAAAAATAATTTATCTAGAAAACTGGACATCAACAGAAGAAAGAATTGAAGTAGAAGACAAATTTGTAAATGCTTTTTTTGCACCATTTAAAAACGAGAGTGAAAGACCAGCAGGGGTAATAGCTGTTTTGCAAGATATTACTGAACATGTAAAATTAGACAATATGCGTAAAGAATTTATTGCAGATGTTTCGCATGAATTAAAAACACCAATTACTTCAATTATGGGATATGCAGATACCCTATTAGAAGGAGAATATGATAAAGAAATTGAGCAAAAATTCTTAAATGTAATAGCAGCAGAAGCTAGACGAATGGCAAAACTTGTTACAGATTTACTTACACTTTCAAGATATGATAATAATAAAAACCAATTACAAAAAGAACAATTTGATTTAGGAGAATTAGTAAAAAAATGTCAAGATAAATTAGCTATAGAGATAAAAAAGAAGGGACATAATGTAAATTGTTTTGTAACAGCAGATGTTCCGCTAGTTTATGCAGATAAAAGTGATATTGAAAGAGTTGTATTAAATATACTTTCAAATAGCATAAAATATACTCCTGATAATGGGCAAATTAGCATATATGTAGGTTTTGTATATAATGATGCATATATAAAAATACTTGACAACGGAATAGGAATTCCAGAAGAAGACCTAAGTAAAATATTTGAAAGATTTTATAGAGTGGACAAGGCACGTACAAGAGAAATGGGAGGAACTGGACTAGGACTTTCAATTGCAAAAGACTTATTAGACAAAAATGGTGGAAGCATAGATATTAAAAGTATAGTTGGAGAAGGAACAGAAGTTGTAATAAAAGTGCCAACTAAAATCAAATAAAAATTATTGCTTTCTTTTAACATATATAGTAAAATAGATAAGATAAACAACATAAAAATGATTAAGGTTTTTATAGGTAAAACCAATAAAAAAACCTAAATTTATTTAAGCAAGAAGGAATTCAAATGAAAATAAATCCAATAGTAAAAGAGATAATAGAATGGATTGTTTGTATAATAATAGCAGTGATAATTGCTTTATTGGTAAGATATTATATAGGAACACCAACAGTGGTAGAAAGTGTATCAATGGAGCCAACTTTATATGAAGGCCAAAGATTGTGGGTAAGCAGATGGGGAAGAACAACTAAAAAAATGCCAAGTAGAGGTCAAATAATTACTTTTGAAGCACCAACAAATATAAACAATTTAGATATGTCTAACCCAATTGCACAATATGATAATGAACCAAATGGATTATGGCAAAAGTTTATATATTATGTGTTAGAGATTGGAAAGAAAAGTTATATAAAAAGAGTAATTTCACTTCCAGGTGAGCATGTACAAATAAAGGATGGTTTAGTATATATAAATGGAGAAAAATTACAAGAGGACTATTTACCAAAAGGAATTGTAACAGATGGAGGAGTGTATGATGACTTTATAGTCCCTGAAAATACAGTATTTGCAATGGGCGACAATAGACCAAACAGCGTAGATTGTAGAACTTTTGGATGTATACCAGTAGAAAAAATAGAAAGTACATTATCTTTTAGATTCTGGCCATTAAATTTATTTGGAAAAGTAAATTAAATTGAAAGGTTTATAGGTAACCTTGTTAAAAACCTAAATATTATTCAGAAGGAATTAAAGCATTGTTTGAAGATATCATAGGAAATCCAAAAACAAAAGAAATATTAAAAGGAATAATAATTGCAAATAGAGTTTCTCACAGTTACATGTTTTTAGGACCAGAAGGAATAGGGAAAAAGCTTATAGCTAAAGATTTTGCTAAAGCGATATTGTGTTTAGAAAAATCAAAAACAATTCCAATTTGCAACAAATGTAAATCATGTATAGAAATTTCTTCAAGCAATAATCCAGATTTTATATACATAGAGCCAGATGATAACAAAATAAAAGTTGATCAAATCAGAACTATGCAAATGAAGGTGGCAGAAAAGCCTATAATATCACATAAAAAAGTATATATAATAAATGATGCAGATAAAATGACAAATGAAGCACAAAATTGTCTATTAAAGACTCTAGAAGAGCCACCAGATTATATTACTATAATTTTAATAGGAAGTAATGAAGAAAATTTTCTAACAACAATAAAATCAAGATGTACAAAAATATATTTTGACAAAATGTCTAATGAGAACATGAAATCATATATACTAAAAAATAAGTTATTAGACATTTCAGATGACTTGATAGATATGGCAGATGGCAGTATAAAAAAACTGCAGGAAATAAATAACAATAAGGAAACCTATTATTTGCTTAAAAACATAATTAATAATATTGACAAATGTGATATAATAGAAATACTAAATTTAGCAAGTGAATTATACAAGTCAAAAGAAACTATTTATTCAATACTTGAAAATATAAATGTAATTTTATTGAAAAAAGCAAGAAAAAATGCAAAATTTGCGGGTTGCATAAAGGTGGTAGAAGAAACAAAAAGGAGACTAAAAGCAAACAGTAATTATGATATGTGTATTGATAATTTGTTATTTGACATGTGGAGGGAAGTAAATTGAAAAATATAATAGGAGTAAGGTTTAGAAAGTTAGGAAAAATATATTTCTTTAATCCAAAGTGGCTAGAGGTAAAAAAAGGAGATTACGTAATTGTTGATACAGCACAAGGAGAAGAATATGCTGAAGTAGTAATACCAAATAGAAAAGTTAACGACGAAAAGATAGTTGCACCACTAAAAAATGTATTAAGGTTAGCAAGCCAAGCAGACACTAAGCATTATGAGGAGTGCAGAAAAAAGGAAAAAGAAGCATTTAAATTATGTAGTGAAAAAATAAAAGAGCATAAACTAGAAATGACCCTAACTGATGTAGAATATAAATTTGATGATAGTAAAATACTATTTTATTTTACTGCAGATGGTAGAATTGACTTTAGAGAATTAGTTAAGGATTTAGCAGCAATTTATAAAACAAGAATAGAATTAAGACAAATAGGAGTAAGAGATGAGGTTAAAAGAATTGGCGGTAATGGTGTATGTGGCAGAGAATTATGCTGTTGTACATTTTTAAGTGATTTTGAAGCAGTATCAATAAAAATGGCAAAAGAACAAAATATATCTTTAAATCCATCTAAAATTTCTGGAAATTGTGGAAGACTAATGTGTTGTTTAAAATATGAACAAGAAGCTTATGAAGAAAAACTAAGTAAATTACCAAGTGTAGGGTCGATTGTAAAAACACCTGATGGAACTGGAGAAGTTGATAGTGTTGAAATACTAAAAGAAAAAATAAGAGTAAAACTAAAAGATGGTGAAGGATTTTTTTATAAAAAATATGATGTATCAGAAATCACAATAATAAAAACTGCGACAAAAGAAGTAATAGGAAGTGAAGAAGAAGAAAATAAAAAAGAATTAGAAGAACTTGAAAAATTACAAAATGAAGATAAAAAAGTAGAACAACAATAATTTATAGAATTTTGCTTCTTATAAGTTGCATAAATTATTACTAACCTAGCAGATCAGATACTTCTAATTTAATTAAGTTATTAATTGTAAAATATAAATGAAATAAAGAAGGGTGGTGACATAAATGGCATATAAAATAACAGATGCATGTATATCTTGTGGAGCATGTGCAGCAGAATGCCCAGTAGGATGTATATCACAAGGAAATGATAAATTTGTAATTGATGCATCAGCTTGTATAGGATGTGGATCATGTGCAGGAACTTGCCCAGTAGGTGCACCAGTAGAAGAATAAGAGCTGATAAAAACTTATACAGAAAAAAATGTTAATTTAAAAAATAAAAATCTTCAATATTAGAGTAAATTCTAATATTGAAGATTTTTTAGCTTAAGTAGAAGAAATTAAATTAATTATTATTCAACAGTAACTGACTTGGCTAAATTACGAGGTTTATCAACATCTAAATTCTTATTTTTAGAAATACGATAAGCTAAAAGCTGTAAAGGAATAATAGCAAGTATAGGCGAAACAAATGAATGTACTTCTGGAATATTTATAATAGTATCAAAATTACTGTTTGATAAATGTTCATTTGTAATTATCAATGTTTTAGCACCACGAGTAATAACTTCTTGAGTATTACTAATAGATTTAGGGGTTAAGGTTTTATCAGTTATAATACTAACAACTGTTGTTCCATTTTCAATTAAAGCAATAGGACCATGCTTTAATTCTCCTGCTGGGTATGCTTCAGAGTGAATATATGAAATTTCCTTTAGCTTAAGTGAAGCCTCAAGAGCAGTAGTATAATCAATGCCTCTTCCTAAGAAAAAAACGTCTTTTTCTGTATATATTCTAGAGGCAAAGTCTTTTATAAAATCATCACTGTTTAAACATTCTTGAACTTTATTTGGTAAGCTTAAAACATTAAGCTTTAAAGTATTTATTAATTCTCTATCACAATTTCCAAGAGTTTCCGCTAAATGTATAGCTAACATGTTAAGTAATGTTACTTGACATGTATAAGCTTTAGTAGAAGCCACTGCAATTTCAGGGCCAGCATGAGTAAAAACAGAATAATCAGCAAGTCTTGTAATTGAACTTCCAACAACATTTGTTATAGCTATTGTTTTAGCACCTGCTTCTTTACTTAAGTTCAAAGCTGCTAATGTATCAGCTGTTTCACCAGATTGAGACACAAATATACATAATGTATTAGAATCTACTAAAGGATTTCTATATCTAAATTCTGATGCAACTTCTACTTGAGTAATAATGTTACATAGCTTTTCTATGGTATTTTTTACAGCAAGACCAGCATGCATAGCAGTGCCACAAGCTAAAATATAAATTTTATTTATATTTTTTAAATATTGCTTAGATAACTTCAAATCACTAAAATCATATTCGCCATTCTCATTTAATCGTGAATTAATGGTATTTCTGATGCTATCAGGTTGTTCGTAAATTTCTTTTAACATATAATCTTCAAAACCATTTTTATCTGTGGCATTCGAATCCCAAGAAATCTCTTTTAAATCTTTTGAAATTTTATTTAAAGAAGAGTCAAAAAATTCAACATTATTTCTAGAGATAACAGCAAATTCATTTTCCTCAAGAAAATAGAAATTTTTAGTATACTCAAGTATTGCTGGTATATCTGAGGCAATGTAATTTTCCTTGACTCCTTTACCAATAACTAAAGGACTATTCTTTTTAGCAACTATAATATAATCTGGAAAATCTTTTGAAATAACCTCTATTGCATAACTTCCAATTAATTCCTTACAGGCTTTTTGAACTGCACTAAGAAAAACAGAAACATCTTTATTCTTATTTGGGAATTCTTGATAATAATAAGATATTAAATTGGGTATTACTTCTGTATCTGTTTCTGAATAAAAAGTAAATCCTTTATTAGTTAAAAAATTCTTTAGTTCATTATAATTTTCTATAATTCCATTATGAACAACAGAAAAAGTTTTGCTATTGTCTAAATGAGGGTGAGAATTAACACTAGAAGGTTTACCATGAGTTGCCCATCTTGTATGAGCAATACCAACAGAACCTTTTAGAGAATTAAATTCTGATAAATTTTTTAAATTGTTTACTCTTCCTTTATCTTTTAAAACTGATAAAACATTTTTTTCAATAGTTGAAATACCAGCAGAATCATATCCTCTGTATTCCAAATTTGTTAAGCCAGCAATTAAAATAGGGCAAGCAGTTTTATTTCCTATGTATCCTACAATTCCACACATTGAATTACTCCTTTCAAAAAATTAAAATTCTTTCAATTTATTGTATTATATTATAACAAAAAAAGAAAAGTTACAATAGGCTAACTAAAAAATATTACTACTTTTTGCAACTATTCAAAAGTAGTAAAATAATTCTCTTGCGTTTTTTTATAAAAACGTGTAATATTATATATGGTGGAAGTTATGTTTAATATAGAAGAAGAATTAAAAAAATTACCAGAAAAACCTGGTGTATATATAATGAAAGACAAGGAAGACAATATAATTTATGTAGGAAAAGCTATTTCGTTAAAAAATAGGGTGAGGTCATATTTCAGAAAAACAAATAAAACTCAGAGAATTTTAAATATGGTTTCATTAATTGACCATTTTGAATATATAGTTGTTGATAATGAAGCTGAAGCTTTAATATTAGAATGTAATTTAATAAAGCAAAACAGACCAAAATTCAATGTATTACTAAAAGATGATAAAACATATCCATATATAAAAATAGATATAAAATCAGATTATCCTGGAGTTTTTATAACAAGAAAACTTATAAATGATGGCTCAAAATATTTCGGACCATATGCTAGTCCAGGAGCAGCCAAAGAAATGGTGGATTTTATAAAACAAAAATATAAAATTAGACAATGCAAAAATTTTAAATACTCTGATAGACCATGCTTGAATTATCATATTAAGAGATGCTTAGCACCTTGCATGGGATATATATCAAAAGAAGAATACAGAAAACAAATTAATGAGATAATAGACTTTTTAGATGGGAAAAAAGAAAAAGTCATAAAAGAAATAGAAAAGCAAATGAAAGAGGCTTCGGAAAAATTAGATTTTGAACAAGCAGCATATTTAAGAGATAAAAAGATTGCAATTGAAAGAGTAAGTGAAAAGCAAAAAGTTTCAAATATATCAGAAAATAACATAGATGTAATTGGAATTGCAAAATCTGAATTTGAAGTATGTGTAGAGATATTTTTTGTAAGAGGAAGCAAAATGATAGGGAGAGAACATTATTTTTTCCCTGAACTAAAAGATATGGATGATAAAGAGATATTAGGAGGTTTTATTAAGCAATATTATTTAAGTAAAGATAATATTCCTAATAAAATAATGTTACGAGAAGAATTAGAAGATAAAGAAGCAATACAGCAGTGGTTAACTAAAAAAAGTCGGAAATAAAAAGGTTGAGCTAGTAAGCCCTAAAAAGGGAGAAAAATTAAGATTTGTGGAGATGGCAGAAAATAATAGTAGAGTTACCTTAGAAAATAAGGAAAAAGATAAAACTGCTATTTTATTAGAATTAAAAGAAGTATTAAATTTAGAAAAAATGCCAAGAAAAATAGAAACTTTTGATATTTCAAACATTTCGGGAGAATATACAGTTGCGGGGATGTGTGTTATGCAAGATGGTATAATAAAAAAGAATCTATCAAGAAGATTTAAAATAAAAACCGTTATAGGGCAAGATGATGTTGCCTGTATGGAAGAAACTGTTACTAGAAGATTAAAACATTCTGTTGAAAATCCAAGTGGGGGTTTTGGAAAATTACCAGATGTAATTTTTGCTGACGGCGGAATAAATCAAATCAAAGCTATACAAAAAGCAGTAAAAAAATATGACTTGAATATTCCAGTATTTGGAATGGTTAAAAATGATAAACATCAAACTAGGGCACTATTGACGCCTGAAAGAGAAGAACTAAAAATATCAGAGCAACTAATGAAGCTTATAACTAATTTTCAAGATTCAGTACATGATACAGCAATATCATATCATAGAAAAATAAGAGACAAAACCATGAAAAAATCTAAATTAGATAATATAAAAGGAATAGGTCTAGTAAAAAAACAATCATTATTAAAAAAATTTGGAAGTGTGGAAAATATTAAGAAAGCTAAAATAGATGAATTATTACAAATTAAAGGAATAACTAGAAAATTGGCAGAACAAATTAAGTTAGAGCTGAATAATTAAGTTTATCATTAAATTAGTAAATTAAAAAGAGTAATATAGAGCTAAGCGAATACTGTCAAAAAAATGATAACTTAATCACAGTAAAAACAATAATGTCGAAAATTGCGATGGAAAGTTCGAAAAATGGCATAAAAATCATTGACAAGCACAGGTTACATAAACTATACTTGAATTAATAATTATTATTTCAACCGATTTTTTCGAAAAAATTTCTTATCAAAATTCATTAAACATTAGTCAAAAACATTATCTTAATATTTCAAAAATTTACATTATAAATAAAGGAGGAAATCAACATAAAAATATCAAGTAATAATTTTAGTGCTCTATTAAGAGTAATATTAAAAAATAAAAAAATGACAGTCGATTTATTAAAAGATTTAACCAAATTAGACATTACTGACTTTGAATTTGATGACTTAAAAAATATGGAATACTTATCAGGTTATGACTTTTCTATTATAAAACTAAAAATTTTTTTAAACACGTTAGCTCAAAAAGATAGTACTATCACGATAGAAAAGTCAGACGAAAATAAAACATATAGTAATTCCCAAACAGATTTGTATATAAAAATAATTAGAAAAGATAGAATAAAAGAGTCAATTTTTTGCTATTGGAGTTTATTATATGATGAAAAATTTAAAAATTATGAGGAATCAGAATTCACAAGTGTCATAAATAAGGTCAGAATAACAGAGACTGAAAGTAAAGAGTATAAGCATAGTGTCTTATTAGAAATAAAAGACAATAAATGGGGAATATTAGAACATGGAACTACAATACATTTGGTTAAATTTGAAAAATACTTAAATGATGAAACTATAAAAAAATCTAAGCTAATAAGTGATTGGAAAAAATATATAGAAGAAGGAAGCCAAGATGTTTTATTTATAGGAGTAGTTAATAAAAAGGAAGGAAGTGAAAAATAAGGTGAAATTTGAATACATACCAAAAGGAGTTTGTTCAATGAAAATGGTTTTTGAAATTGAAGGAAAAATAATCAAAAATTTAGAAATTATAGGGGGTTGCCCTGGAAATACAGCAGGTGTTGCATTACTTGTAAAAGAAAGAAATATAGATGAAATAATTAACATGTTAAAAGGAATTCCTTGTAGAGGAAGAGGAACTTCTTGCCCAGATCAAGTATCAAAGGCCCTAGAAGAATACAAGAAAAAATATTTATAATTACTTATAATCTTTATAATATTTCAATTTATTAAGCATATTATTTTAAATTAAATATTAATAACTATTTTAAAATCACTAATTTAAATTTAAATCTAAACTATATAATTTTATTAAAAAGGATAAGCTAGTTTAGGCTTATCCTTAATTCTATCATATATATTTATTTAGTATAGGTTAGCATCAGATGTTGAATTTTGAACATTTGATTTGTCTGCATTTGAAGAAACTCCTAAGTAAGGTAAAACTTCTGAGAAAATTTTTGAAACTACAGGAGCTGCAATTTCACCACCTTGATGAGATTTACCTTGAGGGTCATACAAACATGTTAAAACAACAATTTTTGTGTTTTCAACTGGCCCAATTCCAATAAAAGATGCAACATACCCATCATCAGTATTACTTTGACTAGGCTCTGATGTTCCTGTTTTACCACCAACTGTGTAACCAGCAACTAATCCTCTTTTACCTGTTCCGACTTCAACTTCAGATTGCATCATAGATTTTATTGTTTCAGAAGTATCTTTTGAAACTACTTGTCTTACAGCAGTTGTTGAAATTGATGTGGTTTCACCTGTATCTGTGTTAGTAATTGATTTTACTATTCGAGGTTGCATTAAAATTCCGTCATTAACTAGTGCAGAAACTGAAGAAATCATCTGTAATGGCGTAATTGTGAAACGTTGGCCAAAAGACATTGTTGCTAATTGAACAGGACCAACATCATCAATATTAAAGAATATTCCAGAAGCTTCTCCTGATAATGATACTCCAGTTTTTGAAAAGAATCCAAAAGCCTCATAGTATTTATATAAAGTAGTAGTTCCTACCATTCTTCCTAATTGCATAAAAGCGGGGTTACAAGAATTATTGTAAGCATCTCTTAATGATTGTGCTGCATGTGGTCTAGCTCTCCAACATTTTATATTTCTATCTGCAACAACTTCAACACCTGAACAATAAAAAGTATTTGGTGTATCAACTTGAACTATATTTTCTTCTAATGCTACAGCAGCAGTTATAGTTTTAAAAACTGAACCAGGCTCATATGTATCTGTAATACATTTATTATTCCACATTCTTTGCAAACGATTAGATTTTTCGCTAGTTGATAAATTATCCCAATCTTCTGAAATATAGATATTAGGTGTAAAAGGCGAATTTAAATCATAATCAGGGTATGAGGCCATTGATAATATATCACCAGTTGAAGGATCCATTACTATGGTTGTTCCTCCTTTAGTACATTCATTTTCTTCTACAGCTTGTTTTAAATATTTTTCTACAATACTTTGAATATTTACATCTATTGTTAAAGTTAAATCATAACCATTTTCAGCGGGAATATAAGTTTCTTCAGTATTTGGAATTTGAGATTGTGAAGCATCCTTTGAACTTATAGACTTGCCTGCAGTTCCTGTTAAAACAGAATCCCAACTATACTCGATACCACTTAATCCTTGACTATCTGTTCCGCAAAATCCAATAACATTGGATGCTAAGGTAGAGTAAGGATAATATCTTGCTACAGTTTCCTCTGTATATATGGCACCATATTCTAAATTGCTTTCTTCAACCCAAGCTTCAAGAGTATCAATTTTATCTTTGGATGCATTTTTTACTAAAGTTATTTTACTTTCCTCACTATTTAATTGAGTTAAAACTTCATTAATGTCTAATTCAAATATAGTAGATAACATCGAAGCAGTCAATTGTTTTTCTTCTTCTTTAATTTTCTCAGGAACAATTATCACATTGTCAGCATCATAACTTGTTGCTAATACTGTTCCAGTTGAATCATAAATAGACCCTCTATTAGCTGATATTGTTTCAGTGTAAGAAAGTTGGGCAAAAGCCTTTTGTTTTAACATTTCTCCATCTACAAATTGCAAAAATGCAATTCTGATAACTAAAGCAATAAGCAATAAAAAAACTATAATTAAAAAGGCTTTTAATTTAAATGTTGGAACATTATTAACTACATTTAAATTATGTTTAAATTCTAAAATTTTATTATTTTTTCTAACATTATTTTTCTTAATCATATCTAAAACCTACTTAAAAATCTTTTGTTACGATTATATTTTATAGTAAACAAATTAAAAAATCAATCAAAATGTAAAAAAATATAAAGTTTATAGGTAAAAATTTTAAAAAAATAAATAAAAGATGAAAGGAGTTGATAACATTTGTTATCAATGGTTAAAACTATATCTTTAAATGGATTAAAAGGACATTTAATAGATGTGCAGACAGACATTACAAATGGAATTCCTTCTTTTGAAATTGTAGGGCTTCCAGATACTACAGTAAAGGAGGCAAAGGAAAGAGTGAAAACAGCAATTAAAAATTTAAAATATCAATTCCCTAGTAAAAAGATATTAATAAATTTAGCACCTGCTAGCTTAAGAAAAGAAGGGAGCAGATTTGATTTGCCAATAGCAATAGGAATATTACTTTCACTAGGAATTGTTTCACCAAGTGTACAAAATTCATTATATAACACAATTTTTATAGGCGAAATGTCACTAAGTGGCAAAATAAATAGAATAAATGGAGTTTTAGCTATGTGCATTGAGGCACGAAGCCTTGGAGTGAAAAAAGTTATTTTACCAGTAGAAAATAGTTATGAAGCAGCAGTAGTTAAAGGTTTAGAAATAATTCCTGTAAAAACTCTAAAGGAAGCTGTTGAATACTTAAATGGGATTCATAAAATAAAAAACGCAGAAGTAAATACCCCAAAAAATATATTTGAAAATAATAATAATTCTATTTTAGATTTTTCAGATGTGAAAGGACAAGAAAATGTAAAAAGGGGATTAGAAATAGCAGCAGCAGGAGGACACAATTGTTTATTAATAGGAAGCCCAGGCTCACGGAAAAACGATGATTGCAAGGAGATTGCCAACGATTCTGCCAAACTTAACATTTGAAGAAGCATTAGAAATTACAAAAATATATAGTATAGCAGGAGAACTAAAAGAAAACCTAATAACACAAAGACCATTTAGAAGTCCTCATTATACAATATCACCAAGTTCTTTAATAGGAGGAGGTAGAATACCTAAGCCAGGAGAAATAAGTTTAGCACATTATGGAGTATTGTTTTTAGATGAATTACCAGAGTTTGGTAGAGCAACTCTTGAGGTTTTACGTGGACCGCTAGAAGACAGAAAAGTAACAATAAGTCGTGTAGCAACTACAGTAACATATCCAAGCAATTTCATGTTAATTGCAAGTATGAATCCTTGTGAATGTGGATATTATGGAAGCAATGTAAAAAAATGCACTTGTAATTTGAAATCAATTAAACGATATATTAGAAAGATAAGTGGACCATTATTAGACAGGATAGATTTACATATTGAAGTTAAACCAGTTGATTATAAAAAATTAACTATTTGCAATAAAAATGAGACTTCTAAAAAAATAAAGGAAAGGGTTGACAAAGCACGACAAATTCAATTAGAGAGATATAAAAATTTCGGATTTTTTAATAATGCTGAATTAGATTCAACTTTATTAGAAAAATTTTGTAAATTAGATGAAATGGGTAGTGAAATAATGGAAAAATCATTTAAGAGATTTAGTTTAAGTGCTAGGGCTCATGACAAAATTTTAAAAATTTCAAGAACAATTGCAGATTTAGATGATTCAAAAGATATACAATATAAACATATTGCAGAAGCAATCCAATATAGAAGTTTAGATAAAAAATATTTTAGAGACTAGTAAAACATATTAAGGAGGCATAATGATATCAAAACTAAATGAATCTTATATAAAAGAAAATAAACAAACAACAAACAAAGAAAATCAAATAAAAATTATTAAATTTGATGACAGTGAATTTCCAGAGCAATTAAGAACAATTAAAAATCCTCCCAAACAATTATATGTTAAAGGGGACATACAAATCTTAGGTGAATACGGAATAGCAATAATAGGATCAAGAAAATGTTCAAATTATGGAAGAACAATTTGCAGAATTTTCACTAATAATTTGATAGGATATAATCTTAATATTATTAGTGGATTAGCAATTGGAATAGATACTTGTGCTCACAAAACATCTATTATAGCAAAAGGTAAAACAATAGCAGTATTGCCATCAGGATTTAACAATATATATCCAGAAGAAAATGAAAAATTAATAGACAAGATATTAGAAAATGGAGGAACCGTTGTTACAGAATATCCACCAGAATTTAAAAAAACTAAAGAAAGTGCTAGAGTAAGAAACAGAATTGTAAGTGGATTAGCAATAGCAACATTAGTTATAGAAGCAAAAGAAAAAAGTGGAACTAGTATTACAGTAAGATATACAAATGAACAAAACAAGAAAGCTTTTTGTATTCCATCAAGTTTATTAAATTCTAATGGAAAAGGAACAAATAAAATGATAAAAGAAAACAGAGCTCAAATTGTGACAAAAGTTGAAGATATAATAAAAGAATTTCCTGAGCTTAAATTAGAAAGAAAAATAAATTTTAATTTTTTAGAAGAAAAAAGAAAAATGGAATATAAGAGTAAAAAAACACAAAAAATAAATTTAGAAATTAAAAAGGAAAATCTAGAACTATATAATTTTCTTATGAAGAAGCCACAAGACATAAATGAAATAGCGCAAAATTTAAGCATGCCAATTGATGAAATATTATGCAAATTGACGTTATTAGAATTAGAAGGTGTAATTGAAGAATTACCAGGAAAAAAATATAAAATTAAATAAAGAAAGGAACTAAAAATATGTATACAAATCAAGAAATAGGACAATTAGGAGAAAAATTAGCAAAAAGATTTTTAGAAGAAAGAGAATATGAAATTATCTGTCAAAATTTTAAATCAAAAGGAGGAGAAATAGATTTAATTGTAAAAGACAAAGAGGAAACCATAGTTTTTGTGGAGGTAAAAACAAGGACAAGCTTAATCTTTGGAACTCCATCTGAAGCAGTAGGAGAAACAAAAGTAGATCACATATTAAAAACAGCAAAATATTTTCTACACTCAAATGAAATAAGAAATAGTAATATAAGATTTGATGTTATTGAAGTTTTTATTTGTAAAGGAAGATATAGGGTAAATCATATTAAGCAAATAATGTAAAATACTTGATATTTGGGTAAATTTTATGGTAGAATATACATATTAAAAAAGGAGAGAATTTATGCCTAACATTTTAGAAGAAACAAATTATATTTTAAAAAAGTATAATATTAGAGCAAACAAAAATCTAGGACAAAATTTTTTAATAAATCAACATGTAATAGATGAAATAATAAATAGTTCAGAAATAAATAAAGAAGACTTAGTTATTGAAATAGGACCAGGATTAGGAACTCTAACAAAACAATTACTAGAAATTGCAGGAAAAGTAATTTGTATAGAATTAGATGAAAAAATGGTGAAAATTTTAAAAGACAGATTTTCATTATACGAAAATTTTGAAATAATAAATGATGATGTATTAAAAGTTAATTTAAAACAAATCATAGAAAGAGAAAACAGAAAATGTAAAATAGTTGCCAATTTACCATATTATATAACAACTCCAATAATAATGAAATTATTAGAGAGTAATCTAAATATAGAAACTATAACTGTAATGATTCAAAAAGAAGTTGCTAATAGATTAACTGCAACACCAGGAGAAAAATTAGCGCGGAGCTATAACATATACAGTGTATTATTTTTGCGAATCTGAAAAAATTTTAGAAGTTTCGCCAGACTCTTTTATACCAGAGCCAGAGGTTACTTCAGAAGTAATAAAACTAAATTTAAGACAAAAGCCACCTATAGAAACAAAAAATGCCCAAAAAATGTTTTCTATTATAAAAGTAGCATTTATGCAGAGAAGAAAAACACTTCTTAATGCCCTAACAAATGGCAATATATTTAATAATAAGAAAGATGGTATAGAAGCATTTAAAAATTTAAACATAAGTCAAAATGTAAGAGCAGAAGAATTAACATTAAAACAATTTGCAGAACTTACAGATTATCTAATAAACAAAGAAAAAAGTTAAAAAATTTTATGTCTTTTACACAAAAAGGCAAAGAAGGGAAGGAACAACATAAATGAAAATAATATTTATGGGAACACCAGATTTTGCTATGATTTCATTAAAAGCAATATATGAAACAAAACACGAAATTATAGCAGTTGTAACAAATCCAGATAAACCAAGTGGAAGAGGAATGAAATTAACATCATCTCCTGTAAAGCAATATGCAATAGAGAAAAACATACCAATCTACCAACCTCAAAAAATAAGAGGAAATGAAGAATTTATAAATCAAATAAAAAAATTAGAACCTGATGTAATATGTGTAGTAGCATATGGAAAAATATTACCACAAGAAATACTAGATATACCAAAAAAAGGCTGCATTAATGTCCATGGTTCACTTCTTCCAAAGTATAGAGGGGCAGCACCAATTCAATGGTCAGTAATCAATGGAGAAAAAGTAACAGGTATTACAACAATTTATATGGATGCAGGTATGGATACTGGAGATATAATTTTAAAACAAGAGTTACCTATAGGAGAAAACGAGACCACAGGAGAAGTTTGGGACAAATTAGCACAAATAGGTGGAAAACTACTAGTGGAGACACTAGAAAAAATAGAAAGAGGAATTGATACACGAACAAAACAAGGCGATGATTTCTCAATTGCACCAATGTTAACAAAAGAAGATGCAAAAATAGATTTTAAATCTATGACAGCAATCCAAATAAAAAATTTAGTAAGAGGTTTAAATCCAATAATGGGAGCATATGCATATTTGAATGACAAAAAGGTAAAAATATGGAGAGTAGAAGTTATTAGACAAGAATATTTTGAGCAACAATTTAAGGATAAAGCAGAATATGAGAAAAAAAGTAAAGAAGGAACAATTATTATATCTGACAGCAAAATTGGCTTATATATAAAAGCAAAACAAGGAATACTAAAAGTACTAGAGATTCAAGGAGAAAACTCCAAAAAAATGCCTATAGAAGATTATTTAAGAGGAAACAAAATAGAAGAAGGAAACATATTAAACCAATAATCCATAAATAATTATTTTAAGTAAAACTAAAATAAAATAAATAAAAACAGTTGAAAACTTAATACAAAATTGATATACTTATAACGAAAAATCTCAAAAAGAAAGGAAGGATTTTTATGGAGGAAAATGAAGTAAAACAAGAAAATGTAGAAGAAATAAACGAAGAAAATTCAGGAATCAAAATTTCAAATGATGTAGTAGCTGTAATTGCAGGAGTTGCAGTATCAGAAGTGCGAGGAGTAGCAAGTATGCAAGGAGGCTTTGCAGGAGGTATTGGAGAAGTTTTAAGTGGAAAGAAAAATTTGGCAAAAGGAATAAAAGTTGATGCAGAAGAGGGAAAAGTAAAAATAGATGTAAACATAATAGTAGAATATGGAACAAGAATACCAGACATCGCATTTGAAATTCAAAACAGAGTAAAAAAATCAGTTGAAAATATGACAGGACTAAAAGTGACAGAAGTAAATGTACATGTTCAAGGAGTTAGTATAGAAACAGAAAAAAAACAAGAGGACAATAATATTGAGACAGTAAAAGCAACAGAAAAAATGGCTAATGACGAATTTTAAAAATATAGACTACAATTAAAAGTATGAATAAAAAAGGAGAAATAAAATGAGAATATTAGAAAAAATAGCTTTAGTAATATATTCATTTATAATTTTAGCAATAGCAGTAGTATTAAGCCTACTAATATTTGGATGGTTATCACCAAATCAAGTAGGAAGAACAATAATGTCTATAATAAATGGCGAAAAAACATCAATTGTATTATTAGTAATAAATATAATATTTATTCTATTATCAATTAAATGCATATTTTTCAGAAAATCAGAGAAAAAAGAAAGAGCAGATGAGCAAGGAATATTATTGCAAAATGAAAATGGAAAACTCATAGTCTCAAAAGATACAATAGAAAAATTAGTAAACACAATTATAAGTCAATTTGAAAGTGTAGAGGGAGCAACAAGCAACATAACTTTAAATAGCGAAAACAATCTAATAATAGGTTTAAACCTAACAGTTGGAGAAAATGTAATCATAAAAGAGCTTTCAGTAAATATACAAGAGAAAATAAAAACAGCAGTTAAAACAGCACTAGACTTAGATGTAAAAGAAGTAAATATCAGAATAAAGGATTATGCTACAAAAAAAGAAAATGCTGGACAGTAAAAATGAAAGGATATTAAAATTATGGAAGGATTTAAAGAATTTTGGAATCACTATAAAGGTGCAATAATAGGTGTAATTATAGCAATACTTGTATTAGCAACAAGACTATATAATTTAATAATTGCGATATTTGTACTTTGTTTAGGAGCTCTTATTGGGAATTATGTACAACAAAATAAAGAAGAAGTAAAAGACAGAATAAAAAAATTTATTGATAAAATGTAAAAGATTTAATATAAAGGGGAAAAGCATGAACAGGTCAGCTATTAGAGAATTAGCT